>CAZEUW010000191.1:0-4517 GCA_964515425.1 uncultured Gemmatimonadota bacterium
GCTGTCCGAGCCGCACGGGCAGGTTGAACACCCGCTGGCCCAGCTCGACCGTGTCCGCCAGGCCGACGCCCCCGCCGGTGAGGACGACGCCGGCCGAGAGCTCGCGCAGAAGCCCCTCGGCGTCGAGCCGGTCGTAGACCAGCCCGAAGACCTCGTCCATTCGCTGCTCGATGATGTGGGACAGCAGCTCGCGCGAGACCCTGCGCTTGCCGTTGCGCCCGGCTCCGGCCACCTCGACGCGTTCCTCCGGATCGACCCGCTCTGTGAGGGCCGAACCGTGGCCCTGCTTGAGGCTCTCGGCCGCCTCCACGGGGACGCCCAGACCCTTGACGATGTCGCTCGTCACCGATCCACCGCCCCACCGCATCGAGCTCAGGTGGCGGATGCGTCCGCCCTTGAACACGGCCAGATCGGTGGCCGCCTCTCCGACGTCCACCAGCGCGACGCCCCCCTCGCGCTCCTTCTCGCGCAGCACGCCGAGGCTCCCGGCCAGCGGCTCGGCCACCAGCTCCTCGATCCCGTAGCCGGCCCGATCGACGGCCTTGCGAAGGTCGTCGCAGGAGGCGGCCCCGGCGGTGATCACGCACACCTCCGTCTCCAGCCGCGTCCCGCTCATCCCCACCGGGGCCTCGATGCCCCTGCGACCGTCCAGCACGTACTCCTGGGGAATCGCGTGGAGGAGCACCCGGTCCGGCGGAAGGACCACCGCCCGTCCCACCTCGTGGACCCGATCGACGTCGCCGCCCGTGACCTCGGCCCCGGACACCGCCACCACCCCCGCGGAGGTGGCCATTTCGACGTGTCCCCCGGCCAGCCCCACCCAGGGGGTCCGGACCTCCACGCCCGCCATCTCTTCGGCTTCGGTCAGCGAGGCGCGGATGCAGCGCGTCGTCGCCTCGAGATCGGTCACCTCCTCCCGGCGCATGCCTTCGGTCGAGGCGAGTCCCACGCCGAGCACCCGCTCGGGCCCGCCCTCCTCGGCGGCGCCCTCGAGGATGACGGCGCACGTCTTCGAAGATCCGACGTCGAGCCCGGCCACCACCGGCGGACCACCGATCATCGGTCGATCCCGGGCCGCAGCACCACCTGTCCCTCGAACCGGGCGTCGGCCATCTGCACCGAGGTCGCGCCCCCGTAGTCGCCCAGGGCCATCTCGACGCGATGCAGTCCGCCGATCGGATCGTCGGCCGGGAGCAGGACTGTCTCGCACGCGCCCGACGCCACGAGATGGATCTGCACCGAGCCGCCCGGTCCCGGGGCGAAGACCGAGGCCGTCTCGACGAAGGCCGGCTCGGCCTCGCGCAGGCGGACCACCAGGTCGAGGAGGCTCCGGGTCCCCTCGTCCGTGATCCGGTCGTCGTCCATCTCCGGCCGGGTGCCGAGGATGGGCAGGTCCAGGGACGCGCGCGCGGGATCCAGCGGCAGGATCCGGCCGTCGGCGTCCACGGGCACCAGGGTCGGCGTCGCCGTGAGGGCGACCGGCTCGACCTCGACGATCCGGAGCTCGAGTCGATCCAGGCCCGAGCGCCGCACCGACGCCTCCCGGACGAGAGGATGGCTCCGCACCCGACCCAGCCACGGCTCCGGATCGTGCCACACCGAGGCCGAGTCCGGAACCGCGGCCCGGGCCACCACGGAGTCGGCCGGCAGGTAGCGGTTGCCGGTCACGTCCACAGCCTCCACCCGGAACACGCTCATCTGGCTGAGCACCGGTGGCGCCCAGGCCGGGGCTGTCGCGCCCACGAGGGCGGCCAGCACCACGATCGCCACGCGACGACGGGTCCGCCGGGTCACGCGGTTCCTCCTGCGTCGGCGCGACGCGCCCTGCGCGCGGCCTCGTGGGCCAGCTCCGTGACGTCGCCCGCCCCCATGAAGAGCCAGACGGCCGGCCCCTCCGTCGGGCTGTCCTCGAGCCGGTCGAGCGCCGCGTCGCGCTCCACCAGCTCCACGCTCGGCCCGGCTTCGTCCACGATGAGGCTGGAGGTGACGCCGGGAATCGGTTCCTCGCGGGCCGGATAGATCGGCAGCACGAGTCCATGGTCGGCCCCTTCGAGGGCATCGGCGAACCCCGGGTGGAGCAGACGCGTGCGGCTGAACAGGTGTGGCTGGAAGACGGCCCAGACGCGGTGGCCGGGATGGTGCTCGCGCACCGCGGAGACGGCCGCCCTCACCTCCGTGGGGTGATGGGCGTAGTCGTCCACGACCACCACGTCGGCGCCCCGGTACAGCTCCTGGAGGCGCCGGTCCACGCCCCGGAACCCCGCCAGGGCGTCGTCCAGGCGCCCGGGGTCGGCCCCGAGCCGGAGGGCCGCGGCCAGCGCGCCGGCGGCGTTCTGGAGGTTGTGGCGTCCCGGGATCCCGAGCCGGAAGGGCAGCTCGCCGTCCTCCCACACCAGGAGTCCCTTCTGGGCCGGGTCTCCGGAGCCGAAGCTCGACGTCTCCTCGGGATCGTCCAGGCGCCGGACCCGGAAAGCCGCGCCCTCGCTGAAGCCGTATCCGGCCGCGCGCTCCCCGAGGCGCCCGCCGAGCCGCCGGGCCCCCTGGTCGTCGGCTCCGAACAACACCCCGTCGCGTCCGACCGCCCGCTCGGCGTAGATGCGAAAGGCCTCCACGAGTCCCTCGAGATCTCCGTACGTGTCCAGGTGCTCGGGCTCGATGGAGCTCACGACGGCCAGCGACGGGTCCAGCGTCAGGAAGGAGCGGTCGTACTCGTCGGCCTCCACGATCGCCAGGTCGGACCGTCCCAGCCGGGCGTGTCCCCAGGGGGAGACCCGTCCTCCGACCACGGCCGTGGGGTCCAGGCCCGCCGCGGCGGCGGCGGTCGCTGTCATGGCCGTGATCGTCGTCTTGCCGTGGGTGCCCGCCACCCCGACGACCCGGCGGTCGTCGACGAGCGCCCCCAGAGCCCGGGCCCGCTTCCACACGGGCACGCCGGACGCCTCGGCCGACCGGAGCTCCTCGTGGTCATCGGGAACCGCCGAGCTCCTCACCACCAGAGCCGCGTCCGTGACGTGGGACGGGTCGTGATCGCCGAGCCATCGTCCGCCCGCGTCCTCGACCTCGGGAACGTCGGCGTCGGCCTCCCGGTCACAGCCCGTCACCCCGTAGCCCGCCTGGCCGAGGAGCGCCGCCACGCCCCGCATGCCCGCGCCGGCGGCTCCCATCAGGTGGACCTCCGCGCCCGGCCCGGGCAGGTCCTCGCGGCGCGCCGGCGCCACGAACTCGCCGGACGGCGCCGCGCTGCTACCGGCCGCGCTCCCGTCGCGGATCTGATCCCGATCACTCACGGAAGCCCCCTCCCCGGCGCGCCAGTGCGAGGAGCTCCGCCGCGATCCGGTCGGCGGCGTCGGGGGCGCCCCGCCCCGCGGCGGCGTCCGCCATGCGGCGCAACCGCTCCGGGTCGCCCAGCAGCTCGCTCGCCGATCCCCACAGATCGCCCGCCGCGAGACCGCTCTCGTCGCGGACCACGGCGGCACCCGCCTCGGCGAGCGACCGGGCGTTGACGTGCTGATGGTCGCCGGCGGCGCCCGGGAACGGCACGAGGATCGCCGGAACCCCTGCGGCGGCCAGTTCGGAGACGAACATCGCCCCGGCCCGGGCCACGGCCAGGCTCACCCGGTCGAGCTGGCTGCCGAGGTCCTCGATCCAGGGGACCACGCGGATCCGATCGCTCGAAGGCAGCTCCTCGACACTTCGCCGGACCGATTCCAGGTGGGCGGGACCGGTGATCCACACCAGGCTCACGCCGTCCGGCCACCCCGAAGCGGCCTCCAGGTCGGCCAGGAGCCGCCGGTTGAGCCCGGCCGCCCCCTGGCTGCCGCCGGCGACGAGCACGATCCGGCCGTCGGGCCAGTCGAACGTCTCCGAGGTCGTTCCCGCCGCGGCCACCGGGTTCCCGAAGGTGAACACCGCGGTCTCCGGCCCTGGGGACAGCCGCTCGAGGGCCTCGGGAAATCCCAGATGGATCTGGTCCACGCGAGGCGCCATCCAGCGGGTGACCAGCCCCGGCCGCGCATTCTGCTCCTGCAGCGCCGTGGCCCGTCCCGTGAGCTTCGCCCACGCCAGGGCCGGTCCCGAGGCGTAGCCCCCCGTCCCCACGACCAGGTCCGGTCGCCAGGCGCGGAACGCCCCCGCCAGGCCGGCCAGCACCGCGGGCGTCGCCACCAGGAGTCGCCAGTTGCGCCATGGGCGCGACCGGTGGATCGGCTGCATCGGCAGGAGCCGGTAGGGCAGGTTCCGCTCTGGGAGCACCCGGGCTTCCACCCCACGCCGGGCTCCCAGGTAGTGAAGCTCCACGGAGGGGTCCCGCCGGCGCAACGCATCCGCCAGGTTCAGAGCGGGATACAGGTGTCCGCCCGTGCCTCCACCGGTCAGCAGGACCCGCGCGCGCAACCGCCCTCATCCTCGCTGCGAAGCGATGTTGAGGAGCACGCCCGTGCATCCGAGCACGAGAACCAGGTGCGTCCCGCCGGCGCTCACGAAGGGAAGGTTGACCCCCGTCGTGGGGAGCACGCCGA
>CAZEUW010000192.1:0-4467 GCA_964515425.1 uncultured Gemmatimonadota bacterium
AGCTGCGCCAGCTCCGCGATCGTGAACTCCTCGGGGTTGCCCAGGTTGACCGGCTCGACGACGTCGGACCGGAAGAGGCGGTAGATTCCCTCGACCAGGTCGGAGACGTAGCAGAAGCTGCGGGACTGCTCCCCCTCCCCGTACACGGTCAGCGGCTCCCCGTGGAGCGCCTGCGAGAGGAAGTTCGAGATCACGCGGCCGTCGTCGGGACGCATGCGGGGTCCGTACGTGTTGAAGATCCGGGCGATCCGCGTCGGGATGCCGTGTTCGCGATGGTACGCCATCGTCAGCGCCTCGGCGAAGCGCTTCGCCTCGTCGTAGACGCCGCGCGGTCCGACCGGGTTCACGTTGCCCCAGTACGACTCGTGCTGGGGATGCTGCAGCGGATCGCCGTAGACCTCGGAGGTGGAGGCGAGCAGGTAGCGGGCGCCGCTCGCGCGCGCGAGACCGAGGGTCTTGTGCGTGCCCAGGCTGCCGACCTTCAGCGTCTGGATGGGCAGCTCGAGATAGTCGACCGGGCTGGCCGGAGAGGCGAAGTGGAGGATCCCGTCCACGTCCCCCTCGACGTAGACGAACTCGGTGACGTCGTGCCGGACGAAGCTGAACCGCTCGTGGCCGATCAGGTGGGCCACGTTCTCGGCGGCGCCGGTGATGAGGTTATCCATGCCCACCACCTCGTGGCCCTCCTCGAGGAAGCGGTCGCAGAGGTGGGAGCCGAGGAATCCCGCGGCCCCCGTGATCAGGACCCTCACGCCACCGTCTCCCGTCCGATCGGATAATAGGCGAAGCCGCGCTCGCGCATCCGGTCGGGCTCCCAGAGGTTGCGGCCGTCGAAGACGACCGGCTCGGCCAGCTCCCCGGACAGCCGCTCCCAGTCCGGCCGTCGGTACTGGAGCCACTCGGTCACGAGGACCATCCCGTCCGCCCCGCGGCACGCCTCGTACTCGTTGTCGGCGTACTCGACCCGGTCGCCGAACCGGCCCCGCGCCTCGGACATCGCGACCGGATCGTGGACGGCCACCTCGGCCCCCGCCGACAGGAGGCCCTCGACCACCCGGATCGAGGGGGCCTGCCGCATGTCGTCGGTCTCCGGCTTGAAGGCCAGCCCCCAGACCGCGAAGCGCCGACCGCCGAGGTCGTCCCCGTAGCGGTCCCTGACCTTGTGGCAGAGCACCTCCTTCTGCGCCTCGTTGGCCCGGTGGGTCTCCCGCACGATCGACAGGTCCACGTCGTGGTCCGCGCCGGTCCGGATGAGCGCCTGCACGTCCTTCGGGAAGCAGCTCCCGCCGTAGCCGGTGCCCGCGAAGAGGAAGGAGGAGCCGATCCGGGGGTCCGACCCGATGCCGCGGCGCACGGCGGCCACGTCGGCCCCGGTCGCCTCGCACAGCGAGGCCACCTGGTTCATGAAGCTGATCCGCGTGGCCAGCATCGAGTTCGCCGCGTACTTGGTGAGCTCGGCCGATTCCGGATCCATGAAGATGAGCGGGTTGCCGGTCCGGACGAAGGGCTCGTACAGCTCCTCCATCACCGGGCGGGCCTCGTCGGAATCCACGCCGCACACGACCCGGTCCGGGTACATGAAGTCCTCGACGGCGTCGCCCTCCTTCAAAAACTCCGGGTTGGAGACCACCGTGAAGGGGACCTCCGTGTGCTCGGAGATCGCCCGCCGCACCAGCCGGGAGGTGCCGACCGGCACCGTGCTCTTCGTGACGACCACCGTGCCCGGGGAGATCTCGGGACCCAGCGTCCGTGCCACTTCCAGCACGTGCGAGAGGTCCGCGCTCCCGTCCTCGCCGGGCGGCGTCCCCACGGCGACGAACACCACGTCGCGCTCCCGGGCCGCCCCGGCCACGTCGGTCGTGAAGGAGAGTCGGCCCTCTTCCAGGTTCCGGGCCAGCAGCCGGTCCAGGCCGGGCTCGTGGATCGGCACCTCCCCGCGGCTCAGGACGTCGACCTTGTCGACGTCGACGTCGGCGCAGGCGACGTGGTTGCCCGTCTCGGCCAGGCAGGTCCCGACGACCAGCCCGACGTAGCCCGTTCCCACTACCGCGATGTCCATCGGAGTCCCTCTCCCTCGCTCCTGGCTCCGGCTCTCGGCTCAGCTCGCGATCGAGCGGTACACGGCCCTGACCGTCTCCTCGACGTCGTGGCGCGGCTCCCAGCCCGTCTCCGCGCGAAGGCGCGACGGGTCGCCGACCATCCGCTCCGGCTCCTCCCCGCGGACCCGCTCCGACGCCACCTCGATCTCGACCTCGATCCCGGCCTCGTCTACGATCCACTCCAGCACCGTGCGCACGGAGACCGCCCGGCCCGAGCACACGTTGTAGGCGGAGTCGGGCGCCTCGAGGTCCATGACGGCCGCGAACGCACGCACCCCGTCCCGCACGTCCGTGAAGTCGCGCTCGACGTCCAGATTGCCCACCCGGACCAGCGGCGGGCCCTCCTCCCGGGCCGCGGCCGCCACCTGCATGCAGAAGTCCGGGACCACGAAATGCGGCTGCTGTCCCGGGCCGACCAGGTTGAAGCCGCGCGCCACCATCGTCCGGACGCCGTGAGCTCGACGATACGTGTGGGCGGCCAGCTCCTGGCACGCCTTCGAGAGGCCGAACACCCCGACCGGCCGCAGCTGCATCTCCTCGGTGAGCGGACCGCCCGTCTCGGCGGCGTCTCCGTACGCTTCGCCCGAACCCAGCACGAGCACCCGCGGGTCGAAGTCGGGGAACTCCTCCCGCACGCTGAGGACGGCCTCGCACAGGTTGACCGTTCCCCCGGCGTTGACGCGCATCGCCCGCTCCGCCTGCTGGCGGGCGAGCGCCCCGGACGAGAAGCCGGCCAGGTGATAGACCCGCTCGGGCTGGACGGCGGCGAGCACGCGGAAGAGGGCGTCGTGGTCCTCCACGTCGGCCTGCTTCCACTCCACTTCGGTCATCTGCTCCGAGCTGAGCGTGCTCCGGGTCGGTGGCAGGGTGAGCGCCGAGGCCGCCACCCGGTCGTCGCGATCCAGCAGGTGCTTGATCAGGTGCTCGCCGACGAACCCGTCGGCGCCGGTCACGAGGCTCTTCGGTCGGTTCGGGCTCACGGCCGGTCCTCCTTCGCCCAGCGCGCCAGCTCGCGAGCGGCGTAGGTGACGATCAGGTCCGCGCCGGCCCGGCGCACGGCGACCGCGGCCTCGCGCATGGCGGCCTCCCCGTCGATCCACCCCTTCTCGGCGGCGGCCCGGATCATCGCGTGCTCGCCGCTGACCATGTACGCGGCCGTCGGCACCTCGAAGGCGGTGGCGACCCGCCGGACGACGTCCAGGTAGCCGAGCGCCGGCTTGACCATCAGCAGGTCGGCGCCCTCTTCCACGTCCAGGGCCGCCTCGCGGAGGGCCTCGCGGGCGTTGGCCGGGTCCATCTGGTAGCCGCGGCGGTCGCCGAACGAGGGAGCCGACCCGGCCGCGTCGCGGAAGGGTCCGTAGAAGGCGCTCGCGTACTTGACGGCGTACGACAGGATGGCCGTCTCCGTCCGGCCCGCCGCGTCCAGCGCGTCGCGGATCGCCCCGACGCGGCCGTCCATCATGTCGGAGGGAGCCACGACGTCGGCCCCCGCCTCGGCATGGCTCACCGCCTGGCGCGCCAGCAGCTCGAGCGTCGCGTCGTTGACGACCTCACCGTCCTCGACCACGCCGCAGTGGCCGTGATCGGTGTACTCGCAGAGGCAGACGTCCGAGATCAGCAGCAGGTCGGGCACCGTCTCCCCGAGGCGCCGGAGCGCCCGCTGGACCACGCCGTTCTCGGCCCACGCGCGGCTGCCGCGGTCGTCCTTCTCGGCCGGGACACCGAACAGGAGGACGGCGCGCACGCCGTCTTCGGCCGCGGCTTCGGCCTCCTCGGCCAGGCGGTCGACCGAGCAGCGATGCACCCCGGGCATCGACTCGACGGGCTCACGGATCCCGCTTCCGTCCCGCACGAAGAGGGGGTAGACGAAGTCGGCCGGCCAGGCGCGCGGCTCGCGGACGAGGTCCCGGAGGCGCACCCCGCGCCGCCGCCGGGGCCGGACACCCCGGACGCCGCGCATGCGCCCCCCGCCGGCCCCGGCTCGCGAGACTCGGCCTCCACCAGGGCCCTCACGAGCCCGGGGATCGTGTATTCCGTCGCCGTGACGTCCACCCGGAAGCCCGCCTCGCGGGCGGCCTCGGCCGTGATCGGACCGATGCACGCCACCCGGGCGGGGCCCGGTGCCGCGTCCACCAGCCGCCGGAAGTTCCGAACCGTCGAAGAGGAGGTGAAGGTGAGCCAGTCGATCGCCCCTTCCCGGAGCCATCGTGTCATCCGATCGGCCCCGGGGTCGGCCACCCCGGTGCGGTAAGCCGCGACCTCGACGACGTCCGCCCCGGCCGTGCGCAGACGCTCGGGCAGCACCGGACGGGCCTCGGCGGCCCGCGCGATCAGCAGGCGGACCCCCATCGCGCTCCCCATCTCGCCG
>CAZEUW010000193.1:0-4431 GCA_964515425.1 uncultured Gemmatimonadota bacterium
ATCCAAGCTCTGTCTCGACCTGCCGGGAAACGGGGCCTTCTGCTTCCGGTTGATCGACTATCTCGCCATCGGCTCGTGCGTGATCGCCTATCCTCACGCGAACCTGCTTCCCGAACCGCTGACGGACGGTCACGAAGTCGTGTACGTGGACCCGGACCTCGGCGACCTCACGGACGTCTGCTACTATTATGCGACCCACGACGAGGAGCGCGAGCGCATCGCCCACAACGCCGCACGCTATTTCGACCGACACCTCCACCGGGAGAGCCTCGCTCGCTACTACGTGACCAGATGCCTTCGGGCCTGGAAGAGGCACGGTGAGGATGCGTTCGGCGGTGGCGCTCTCGGGTCCTAGCCACGGGAGCCTCTCGGCGCGATTGGGAAGCTCGGGGAATCTGCGATGGATCGCTCGCGGATGAGCGCTGAGCGACCCGCGGTCGTGCTCGGCTGCGATCTCACTGCCCTGGGTGTAACACGGTGCCTCTCGCGGATCGGGATCCCGGTCGTCCACGTCTCGTGTCCCGGAAGCCTCCTGGAGGCGAGCCGATGGTATCGTCCGATCACCAGGCCTGGAGCGGGAGAGCTCGAGGACGATCCGTCCCTGCTCGCAGAAGCCCTCGACGTCACGCTGGGCGGGTCGGCCGTCCTCTTTCCCTGCTCCGACGCGTTCGCCCGGACGGCGGCGTCGCTGGTCCACGACGGTTTCGGCGGACACTCGGCCTGCCTGCCCCGGCCGGAGGTGCTCGACGGGCTGATCGACAAGGCTCGGCTCGCGGAGACCGCCGAGCGGGCGGGCGTGCCCGTCCCGCCGACCATGTCCGTCGACGCCGAAACGCAGCTCGAAAAGCTCGACGACGCGTGGTTTCGGGACTCCCTCGTGAAGCCTGTCGACTCGCAGCGCTTCTTCCGACGCTTCGGGGTGAAGAGCTTCCCGGTCACGAGCAGGGCGGAGGCGGTCGAGGGGCTCCGACGCGTCCGGGGTGCGGGGATGGGGGCGGTCCTCCAGCGGTACGTTCCGGGCCCGCCGTCGGCACACCTGTTCCTGGACGGATTCCGCTCCCGGGACGGCGAGACGAAAGGGCTCCTCGCCCGGAGGCGCGAGCGGATGTTCCCCCCGACGACCGGCAACAGCAGCTCCATGGTGACGGTGGACCTGGGGAAGGCAGGCAAAGCTGTAGAACACCTCGAGCGTGTGCTGGACGCGGCGGGCTTCCACGGTATCTTCAGCGCCGAGTTCAAGGAGGACGTCACGGACGGCGTCTTCCGCCTGCTCGAGGTCAACGCCAGGCCCTGGTGGTACGTCGAGTTCACCGCCCGCTGCGGGGTGAACGTCTGCGCGCTGGCCTATCGCGAAGCGCTGGGAGAGACCGTGCGGAGGGTCGAGGCTTACGAGGTGGGACGCCGTTGCGTGTACCCGTACTACGACCTGTTCGCCGGCTGGCGGGAGCTGCGCGCGGGTCGGCTCACGGCCCTGGACTGGGCCCGCTCCTGGGTGGGGGCCGATCGTCCGGTGTTCGCTTGGGACGACCCGCTCCCGGCCCTGCGCTCTGCGTGGGAGTTGGCCCGGGACTTCGTCCGACGGCGGGCGGGCGGTAGCCGTTGACGCGCGGGTACGAGGCCCGCCTGCTCGAGACCGACGAGTACGGGGCGTGGGACGAGCTGGCCGCACACGCCCCCGAGGGGAGCCCCTACCACGCCACCGGCTACCTGGACGTGCTCTGCCGGTGCGCCGGCGGGAACTTCCGGCTCCTGGGCGTGCACGACGGCGACGAGCTCGTCGGCGGCGTGCCGCTGTACGAGCGCTCCGCCCTGACGGGCACCTACGTGCGGCCGCGCTTCCTCCTCTACTACAACGGCCTCGTCCTCCGGGACTACGACACCCGCTATCCGTCGCGGATCACCTCTCGGCACCTGGGGATGATGGAAGCGCTCGAGCGCGGGCTGCGCGAGAGGGGTTACGCGGGACTCGAGCTCCGGTGCCGCTCGCCCCGGGTCGACGTGCGTCCGTTCCTGGAGGGCGGGTGGCGGGTGCAGCCGGGCTACACCTACGTGGTGCCCCTGACCGATCCTGACGCGCTGTGGGACCGGATCGACAACAACCTCCGGCGGCTGGTGCCGCGCGCCGAGGAGCGGGGAATCCGGTTCACCGAGGACGACGACTTCGAGAGCTTCCACCGCCTCCACCGGCGCGTCGCCGAAGAGAAGGGCGCGCCGATCTACCTCGACAGCGACCGCTACGGGCGGTACTTTCGCGAGCTTCGCGACCGCGGCCTCCTCCACCTCTACCACGCCCGCCTCCCTGGCGGCGAGTCGGTCTCGGCGGCCCTCGTGCTCGCCTCCGAGCATCCAGTCACCCACACGGTCTCGGCGGCCGCCGACCCGGATCACTACGACACCGGCGCCAGCCCCTTCCTCCGCTGGCGAATCTTCCGGGCGCTGTCCGAGAGCGGTTACGAGGGCAACGATCTCACCGACGCCACGCTGAACAGCGTGTCGCGCTTCAAGCGCCAGCTGGGCGCCGAGCTGGAGCTGAACCTGGTGCTCTACGGCGGCGAGCGCCGGCTGCACCGGCTGGAGCGTCGAGTCGTCGACCGGTACTGGCGCGTCCGTGACGCGCTGGGCGAGACGGCGAAGCGCTGGCTGCCCGGGGTCGCCGACCAGGCGGGCCGCTCCGCGGGCTCCTCGCCGGCGCCGGCTCCGGCGTGACGGGGCCGGGGGAGGGACAGGGCCGCGAGGCGCTCGGGGCGGCCGACGCGTTCTGCCGTGCGCTCGAAAGCCTCGGTACACGCCACGTCTTCGGCCTCCCAGGGACGCAGAACCTCGCGGT
This sequence comes from uncultured Gemmatimonadota bacterium, assembly GCA_964515425.1. GTDB lineage: Bacteria > Gemmatimonadota > Gemmatimonadetes > Palauibacterales > Palauibacteraceae > CAYVFM01. The sequence continues at coordinate 2,828 of CAZEUW010000193.1, forward strand.
GACCGAGGCGCTGCGGCGCTCCGAGCTCGACTGGGTCGTCCCCTCGAACGAGCTCGCGGCCGCCTTTGCGGCCGTCGGCTATTATCGGGCGTCGGGCCGGCCCGGCGTGTGCCTCACCATCCCCGGTCCCGGGTTCACCTGGGCGCTCACCGGCATGGCCGAGGCCCGCCTCGATTCGGCCGCCGTGCTCTGGATCACGGGGGATCATCCCCGCGCGGGGCGGCCGCGCCGCAGGCTCCAGGAGATCCCGCAGGCCCGGATGGCGGCGCCGGTGGTCAAGGAGACCCTTCGCGTGAGCGCGGCCGGGCAGCTCGTGGGCACCCTCGAGCGCGGCCACGGTGCCGCGACGGCGGGCGAGCCGGGGCCGGTGCTGGTCGAGGTCGAGCATCCGGTCTGGGACGGGTCGTGCCCGCCGCCCGCCGGGGCAGTCCCCGGCGCCGTCCCGGCCGACACGGAGCCGGTGGACGCCGCCGCCGTGGAGGCGGTCGCGCGTCGGTTGGCAGCCGCCCGACGCCCGCACCGCTCCGTCGGCCAGGGCGGCCGCGAGACCGCCGACGCGCTCCGGCGGCTCGCCGAGGCGCTGGACGCCCCCGTGCTGGTGGGCACGTCCGGCCGGGGGGCGGTCCCGGACGGCCACCGTCTGGCGTTCCCCCTCGATCGGGCGGAGGACGCCGCGGGGCTCGCCCGGCGGCTCATCGGCGGCTCGGACCTGGTGCTGGTGCTCGGCAGCGGCCTGAGCCACAACGCGACGCTCGGGTTCGAAGTGGAGGTTCCGCCGGAGAAGCTGGTGCGCGTGGACGCCTCGACGGAGGCGCTGGCGGACGACGCCTATCCGGCCTCGGAGGCCGTCCGTGCCGACGTGCCGGGGCTGCTGGAGGCGCTGCTCGGCCGCGGGGACGCGTGGCGCGCCGGAGAGGAGCGCTGGCGGGAAGGCATTCCGACGCCCGACGGACGGGGGGCGGGGGACGGCTCGGGTGGCGCGCAGGACGAGCCCCGCCTCGCGGGGGGCGGCGGCATGGCGGAGCTCTTCGGGGCCCTCCGGGAGGCGATGCCTGCGGACGCCCCCCTCACGACCGATTCCGGGCTGCACCAGATGCTCGTCCGCCGCCACTTCCGCGTCGACGCGCCGCGCACCCTCGTCACCCCGACCGACTTCCAGTCGATGGGCTTCGGGCTGCCGGCGGCGATCGGGGCCGCCCTGGCGCGGTCCGGGACCCCGGTGGTCGCCGTGGTCGGCGACGGCGGCCTGCGGCTCAGCGCCTTCGAGCTGGCTACCGCCCGGGGTCTGGAGCTCGATCTCACGGTCCTCGTCATCGTCGACGGCTACTTCGGTCTCATCCGGCGCGGGCAGATCGCCGCCTACGGCCGGGGCTCGGGCGTCGAGCTGCCGGACGTCGAGCTCGAGCCACTGGCCCGGTCGCTCGGCGTCGAGCACCATCGCATCGGGGCGGACCCCGGGCCCACCTTCGCGGACTGCCTCGAGCGGGGCGGGGTCCACCTGGTCGAGGTCCCGATCGACGATCCCGCCGGCCTGTGGAGGGAGGCCGCCGAGGCGCGCCTCCGCGAGGAAGTGCGGCGACGCCTGGGACCGGCCCGAACGGAGC
>CAZEUW010000194.1:0-4424 GCA_964515425.1 uncultured Gemmatimonadota bacterium
GGCGGCGGGTGTCGCGCGGACGCGAGCCTCGCGGCGGCAGCGGGCGACCCGCGGTCGCGCCCCGGGCCGGCCGGGGGGAGCCCGGCGGACGCGAACCCCGCGCGGGGCCGCGAGTACATTGAGGACGCAGCCGCAACGAGCCCACGCCCATCCCCACCACAGCGGGCCGACCGTGAGACGATCCATCGCACGCCGCATCCCGACGCTGATCGCCCTGGCCGCCGTCGCGCTCGTCCTCCGACCGGCCGGGGCCCAGGAGCCGGCGCGCGACTCCCTCGGCGCCGGCGCCGTCGTGCCGGGCGGCGGCCCGGGCGACGGGCCCCAGCTCGTGGACCGCGTGATCGCGGTGGTCGGCGACACGTCGGTGCTGCTCTCGGAGGTGCAGGAGCGCATCCTCCAGCTCCGCCAGCAGGGGGTCGAGATCCCCGACGACCCGGTGGCCCGCGACTCGCTCCTGCGGAGCGCCCTGGAGTCGGTGATCCAGGAGCGGATGCTGCTGGAGGCCGCGGCCGAGGCCGGCGTCACGGTGCCGCCGGCGCAGGTCGACCAGGTGGTCGAGGACCGCTTCTCCAGCATGCGCTCGAACTTCCCGTCCGACGAGGCGTTCCGGGACGCGGTGGAGTCGACCGGCCGGAACATGTTCCAGTTCCGTCAGTTCCTGCGCGCCAACGCCCGTGCGGACCTGACGATCCAGCGCTATCGGCAGCAGCTCATGCAGGAGCGGGACCTCCCCTCGGTCAACGTCACCGACGCCGAGGTCCGGGCCTTCTTCGAGCAGCGGGCGGAGGGCCGCCAGCGGCCCGGCTCGATCACCCTCGAGCGGGTGACCGTGGTGCCGACCCCGGACAGCGCGCGGGCCGACAGCGCGCGGCGGATCGCCGAGACCGCGCTGGAGGAGATCCGCGCGGGCGAGGAGTTCGCGGTCGTGGCGCGCCGCTACTCGGACGACACCGGCAGCCGGGAGGAGGGCGGCGACCTCGGATGGATCCGACGCGGGGACGTCGTGCCCAACTTCGCGCGCGCCGCCTGGACCGCCCCGCCCGGGAGGGCCGTCGGGCCGGTCCGCTCCCGCTTCGGCTACCACGTCATCCAGGTGGAGAACGTCCGCGGCGGCGAGCGCAAGGTGCGACACCTCCTGGTGAGGCCCCGGATCGATGACGCCGACGTGCGGGAGGCACGCGAGCTGGCCCGGTCGCTCGCCGACAGCCTGCGGGGCGGGGCCGACGCCGACCGGCTGGCGCGCAGCTACGGCCTCCCGGACGAGCAGGTCCGCTTCGAGATCCGGCTGGACGAGATCCGGGGGCGGCTGGGCGAGGAGTACGCCACGGCGCTCTCGAACCCCGAGGAGGGCGCGGTGGTCGGACCCTTCGAGGTGGCGGGCGCCTTCGACCTGCCGGCCTTCGCGATCGCCCAGGTCCTCGACTACACGCCCACGGGCGAGTACCGGTTCGAGGACGTCCGGGAGAGGATCCGCGACAACCTGATGCAGCAGAAGCAGTTCGCGCGGTACCTGGAGGAGCTCCGCTCCCGGATGTACGTCCACGTCCTGCTCTGAGCCGACGGGCACGCCGCTGCGACCCCGCATCGCGGTCACCGCGGGAGATCCGCGGGGGATAGGGCCCGAGATCGCGGCGGCCGCCCTCGAGCGGCCGGGGACGGCCGGGACGGCCGACTTCTTCTGCTTCGGCCCGGCGGGGGTCGTCCGGCGCCTCCCGGGCGAGCCCGTCGCGGTGGGCGACTGGGAGCCCGGAGCGGAGGATCCGGAGCGCGCCGCCGGCGAGGCGGCCGGACGCGCCCTGGAGGAGGCGATCCGATGGGCGCGGGAGGGCCGGGTCGACGGGATCGTGACCGCGCCCCTGTCGAAGACGGCGCTGCGGCGCGCCGGCTGGGAGGTGCCCGGACACACCGAGCTGCTCCGCGACCGCTTCGGCGTGTCCGAGGTCACGATGATGATGACCGCGGAGCGGACGCCGCTCGGCGGACCGCTCCGGTTGGCCCTGCTCACCGCGCACCTCCCCCTCCGGGACGTCCCGGCGCGCCTCACGGAGGAGCTGGTGACGACCCGGACCCGGATCGCCGCGCGGGCGCTCCGCGACTGGTGGGGGATCGACCGGCCGCGCCTGGCGTTCGCGGGGCTCAACCCCCACGCTTCGGAGGGAGGCCTGTTCGGCGACGAGGAGGAGCGCGTGCTCGCGCCGGCGATCGAGCGGCTCGCCGACGAGGGAGGGATCGAGGTGGACGGCATCCGGCCGGCCGACACGGTGTTCCGGCGCTGCCTCGAGGGCGCGGTGGACCTGGTCGTGGTGCCCTACCACGACGTCGGGCTGGCCGTCCTGAAGACGATCGCCCTGGAGACCGGGGTCAACGTCACGGCGGGGCTGCCCCTGCCCCGCACCTCCCCGGACCACGGCACGGCGATGGACATCGCGGGCCGCGGCGAGGCCGACCCCTCCTCGATGGCCGAGGCGGTCGACCTCTGCGTGCGCTTCGCCGCGAGGCGAACGGCGTGAGCCGATGATCCGGCTGGACGGGGTCACCAAGCGCTACCCGCGGACGGGAGCCGCCGTCTCCGACGTCTCCTTCGAGCTCGGCAAGGGTGAGTTCGCCTTCCTGACCGGCCCCTCGGGGGCCGGCAAGACCACCGTCCTCCGGCTCGTCCACATGCAGACGCTCCCCGACGAGGGGGTCGTCCGGGTCTCCCGGTTCCGGTCCGACACGATCGAGCGGCGCGACCTGCCCGAGCTGCGGCGGCGCGTCGGCTTCGTCTTCCAGGACTACCGGCTGCTGGAGGACCTGACCGCGGCCGAGAACGTGTCGATCGTCCTCGAGGCCACGGGCACGCCCCGGAAGCGCGTCTCCGACCGCGTGCAGAAGCTGCTCGCCCACGTCGGACTGGCCGCGAAGGCGCGCTCGCTGCCCGGCGAGCTCTCGGGCGGCGAGCAGCAGCGGGTGGCGGTGGCGCGGGCGCTCGCCACCGACCCGCTGGTCCTCCTCGCCGACGAGCCGACCGGCAACCTGGACCCGCGGGCGGCCCGCGGGGTGCTCGACCTCCTGCTCCGCACCCACCGCCTCGGCATGGCCGTGCTGCTCGCCACCCACGACACCGACCTGCTTCGGGCCCTTCCCGACGCCCGCGTGCTCGAGCTCGAGGAGGCGGAGCTGGTCCGCGACTCGGCGGCCGACCGGAGCGCGCCGTGAGGGCGGTCCGTGAAGCGCTGTCGGGCCTGGCGCGGGCGCCGATGCTCGGCGGTCTGAGCGTCGCCGCGATCGGCTTCAGCCTCTACCTGCTCGGGCTGTTCGGGCTCACCGCCCACAACATCGACCGGGCCCTGGCCTCGGTCGAGGAGCAGGTCGAGGTGGTCGCCTACCTGGGCGACGAGACGACCGCCGAGCAGGCGCGGCTGGCGCGCTCCGAGGTGGAGCGCTACCCGGAGGTCGCCTCGGTGCGGCACGTGACCAAGGTCGAGGCCCTCGAGGAGGCCTCCACCGAGCTGACGGAGTTCTCGGAGGTCTTCTCGGACCTGGAGGTGAACCCGCTCCCCGCCTCGCTGGAGGTCGCGCTCGTCCCGGAGCACCGCGACCCCGAGAGCGTGCGGGCGGTCGCCGACCGCCTGCGGGGCTACGGCTTCGTCGAGGAGGTCCGCTACGGCCGCGAGTGGGTCGACCGCGTCTTCACCATCCGGCGGATCGCCGCCCTCACCGCGGGCGTGCTCGGCGCGGCCTTCGCCGTCGCGGCCGCCGTGCTGGTGGGGATCTCGGTGCGCATGGCGATCCTGGCCCGCTCGCGGGCGATCCAGATCATGCAGACCGTCGGCGCCACCGAGGGCTACATCCGGCGGCCGTTCCTGCTGGAGGGCCTCATCACCGGCCTGGTCGGCGGCCTGCTGGCCCTCGGGCTGACCCTCGCGACCTGGTGGGCCGCCGACCGCTATCTCTTCGGGCTCGCCTGGATCCCGGACCTGTGGGTGGTGGGCGGCCTCGCGGCGGCCGCGCTGCTGGGGACCGCCGCGGCCGGACGGGCCGTGCGCAAGGAGCTTCGCGGGCTCTACCGGGTGGAGGGCACGGAATGACGATGACAGCGGCGGCGCGCGGCCGGCTCCGCTCGGGCCTGCTCCTGGCGCTGCTCTGCGCGCTGGCCGCGCCGACGACGGCCCTCGCCGAGGGCGCCGACGACCCCGACGAGGAGGAGATCGAGCGCCGGATCCGACAGAGCGAGCAGCGGCTCGAGGCGATCCGCGCCGAGCGCGAGCGGCTGCGGGCCCAGATGGAGCAGCTCCAGCAGCGGGTCACCAGCCGCCGGGACGAGCTCCGCAACCTCGAGCAGCGCATCGGGACCTCCTCGAGCGTCGTGGCCGAGCTGGACGTCCAGATCCGGGCGCGCCGGGAGGAGGTCGAGTCGATCACCCGGGAGATGATCCGGACCC
>CAZEUW010000195.1:0-4417 GCA_964515425.1 uncultured Gemmatimonadota bacterium
GCTGCGATGGGCCACGTCGAGCGCCGCGGGGGCGGCGGCCCTCGGGTGCCTGCTCGCGGTCCCCGTCGCGGCTCAGGAAGAGCTCGCGGTGACGGCCGACGCACTGGAGATCAGACTGGGCGGCCGGATCCAGGTGCAGGCCGCGACGAGCAGCTGCTCGGACTTCCCCTTCGAGGAGGGATCGCCCTGCGAGGAGCAGGTGCCCGGCGTCGACCTGTTCATGCGGAGGGTTCGGGTCGCCGCCGAAGTGCGGATCGACGACTTCGTGTCGGCCAAGGTGGAGCCGGACTTCGGGGACGTGAACGACGTCGTCCTCAGGGACGCCTACGGCCAGCTCACCTTCGGCGACGCCGCGAGGGTCCGGGTCGGGCAGTTCAAGAAGCCCTTCGACGGCTTCCAGCTCACGAGCTCGTCGCGGCTGCTCACCGTCGAGCGGGACCTCGACGTGCCGGGCGTGCCGGGCCTCGCGGCGGCGTCGCTGGACGAGTTCACGACGCGGTTCCGGCTCTCATCCTACGACGTGGGCGCGATGCTCTTCGGCGAGTCGGACGCGGGACGGCTGGCCTGGTGGGCGGGCGTCTTCAACGGCGAGCGGGCCGAGGAGAACCGTGACACCAACGGGGCGAAGCAGCTCGTCGGACGGCTGCGGTACGCGACCCGCGCGGCCGGCCTGCCGCTGAAGCTGGCGGCGGCGGCCGCCTCGACGGACCTCCCCTTCGAGGCTCCGGACGACCAGCCCGGCGTGAGGGCGTCGGCGGAGCGCTACGGCGCCTTCGAGCTCTTCGCGGAGCTGGGGGGCTACGAGCCCGGACCGCACCTGCAGGCCGGGCTGGTCTTCGGGGAGAACCCGCTCCAGACGCCGGCGGGCGACGACCCGCTCGAACCGACGGCCGCCGGCCAGCTCCCCGTCGAGCTGGCCGACATGGTCACCTGGCAGGCGATCGGAGCGTATCGGATCGCGGTCGAGGGGACGCGTCTCCTCTCCGCCGTCGAGCCGGCGCTCCGGATCACCTGGAGCGACCCGAACGCGGAGGTCGACGACGACGAGGTCAGCGGCGTGACGCCGGGCGTGAACGTCTACGTCAGCGGTCGGAACAAGCTGCAGCTCGCCTGGGACCTGGTCGGCTTCGCGGACGACGGGGTCGACGGCGTGAGCTCCTTCAAGTCCCAGTTCCAGGTCTACTTCTGAAGCGGCACGACATCGACCCAGAGGGGGAGACGAAACTCATGAGCGTCCGAATACGGAGCGTCACGGCCCTGGCCGCCGTCCTCCTGCTCGCCCACGGATGCGGCGGAGACGCCGGAGAGGCCGGCCGGCTCTCGGGGACCGTCAGCATCGACGGCTCGAGCACCATCTACCCGATCACCGAGGCGGTGGCCGAGGAGTTCCAGCTCGCCAATCCGGGCACCCGGGTCACCGTCGGCGTATCGGGCACCGGCGGCGGCTTCAAGAAGTTCTGCAGCGGCGAGACCGACATCAGCGACGCGTCGCGGCCGATCAAGGAGATCGAGGCGGAGGACTGCGCCGAGCAGGGCGTGGACTACGTCGAGGTCGCGGTCGCGTTCGACGGCATCACCGTCGCGGTCAACCCGGAGAACGACTGGGCGCAGTGCGTCACGGTCGAGGAGCTCCGACGCATCTGGCAACCCGGCAGCACGGTCGACAACTGGCGCGACGTGCGCGACTCGTGGCCGGACCGGGAGATGCCCCTCTTCGGCCCCGGCACGGACAGCGGCACTTTCGACTATTTCACCGAGGCGATCACGGGCGAGGAGGACGCCAGTCGCTCGGACTACTCGGCCAGCGAGGACGACAACGTGACGCTCATGGGGCTGGCCAACAACGTCAGCGCCCTGGGCTACTTCGGCTTCGCCTACTTCCACGAGAACCAGGAGCAGGTGAAGGCCCTCGAGGTGGACGACGGGACCGGCTGCGTCGCGCCGAGCATGGAGACGATCGAGAGCGGCGCTTACGCCCCGCTCTCCCGCCCGCTCTTCATCTACGTCCGCGAGCAGGCGCTCGAGCGTCCCGAGGTCAGGGCGTTCGTGGAGTTCTACCTCGACAACGGCCGTCAGCTCGTCCCGGAGGTCGGCTACGTCCCGCTCGCCTCCGCCCGCTACGACAGCCTCCGGGCGGCCCTGCCGCTCGGCGACGGCGCGGCCGTCGACACGGCCGAGTGACCCTTCCTCGGTGAAGGCGGCGGGAGCGAGCGCCTGAAGCGATGGCGGACCTGAACCTCGCGCGTCGCGCCGGCCGCGACTGGAAGGAGCGCCTGATCGCGGGGGTGCTCTTCCTCTGCGGCCTCGTCTCCGTCCTGACCACGGTCGGGATCGTCCTCGTGCTGCTCCGGGAGTCGGTCGGCTTCTTCCGGGAGGTCGCGATCGTCGACTTCCTGACCGGGACGAAGTGGTCGCCGCTCTTCAGCGACAAGTACTTCGGTATCCTGCCGCTGGTCAACGGCACGCTCCTGGTGGCGTTGGGCTCGGCGCTCATCGCCCTGCCGGTGGGGCTGGCGAGCGCGATCTACCTGAGCGAGTACGCCTCGGCCCGGGTGCGCGGCCTGGTGAAGCCCGCGCTGGAGGTGCTGGCGGGGATCCCGACGGTCGTCTACGGCTACTTCGCGCTGACCTTCGTGACCCCGATCCTCCAGGCCCTCGTCCCCGAGACGGACTTCTACAACGCCGCCAGCGCCTCGGTCGTGGTCGGGATCATGATCGTCCCGATGGTGTCGTCGCTCTCGGAGGACGCCCTGACCGCCGTGCCGCGGAGCCTCCGTCAGGCCGCCTACGGCCTCGGCGCCACGAAGTTCGAGGTCTCGACGCGGGTCGCCGTTCCCGCCGCCCTCTCGGGGATCGTCGCCTCCTTCATCCTGGCGATCTCGCGGGCGATCGGGGAGACGATGGCGGTCACGCTCGCCGCCGGAGCGACGCCGAAGATGACGCTCAGCTTCCTCGAGAGCATCCAGACGATGACCGCCTACATCGTGCAGGTCAGCCTCGGCGACACCCCCCAGGGGACGATCGAGTACAGGACCATCTTCGCGGTGGGGCTCGTCCTCTTCTGCATCACGCTGGTGATGAACCTCCTCAGCCAGCGGATCACGAGCCGCTTTCGGGAGGTGTACGAGTGAGCCAAGGGCTGGAGAGCCGGCCGCGGTTCGAGCCGAGGCGCGAGGCGCGCCGGCGTCGGGGACTGATCTTCGAGTGGGCCTGCCGGGCCGCGATCCTCTTCGGCGTGGTCTCGCTCGTGGTGCTCCTGTTCGACGTCACGGTGGACGGGCTCGGGTGGCTGTCGTGGGAATTCCTGACCTCGTACCCGTCGCGGATCCCCGAGCGGGCGGGCATCAAGTCGGCCGTTCTCGGCACGATGTGGATGATGGGGCTGGTGGCCGTGATCAGCTTCCCGCTCGGGGTCGGGGCCGCGATCTACCTGGAAGAGTACGCGCCGGACAACTGGCTCGCCCGACTGCTGCAGACGAACATCGCGAACCTCGCAGGGGTGCCGTCGATCGTGTACGGAATCCTCGGGCTGGCCGTCTTCGTCCGCTACTTCGCCCTCGAGCGGAGCATCCTGGCGGGAGCGCTCACCCTTTCCCTGTTGATCCTGCCGGTGGTGATCATCTCGGCGCAGGAGGCGATCCGCGCGGTGCCGCGGTCGTTGCGCATGGCCTCCTACGGACTGGGCGCCACGCGCTGGCAGACGATCCGCGGTCAGGTGCTGCCCGCCGCGTTCCCGGGCATCCTCACCGGCACCATCCTGTCGCTGTCGCGCGCGATCGGGGAGACGGCGCCATTGATCATGATCGGCGCGCTGACCTTCATCGCCTTCCCGCCGACCAGCCCGATGGACCCGTTCACGGTGCTTCCGATCCAGATCTTCAACTGGGCCAGCCGACCGCAGTCGGAGTTCCACGACCTGGCCGCGGCGGCCATCGTCGTGCTCCTGGTGCTGCTGCTGACGATGAACGCGGCGGCGATCTGGCTCCGCAACCGTTATCGTGTGAAGTCGTGACCGAATTCACCGCCGGCTTCGAAGAGATCACGTCCGACGGCGACCGGGAGGGGCCCCGCGACCCGGCGTCGATCGAGGGCCTGGAGGTCGCGCTCGAGACGCGGGGGCTCGGCGTGGCCTACGACGGCGATCCGGCCGTGCGGGGGATCACCCTGACCATCCCGAAGAACCGGGTGGTCGCCTTCATCGGCCCGTCGGGCTGCGGGAAGAGCACGCTGCTGCGCTGCCTCAACCGCATGAACGACCTGATCCCGGCGGCCGAGGTCACCGGGGAGGTCCTCTACCACGGGACGACCCTCTACGATCCCTCGGTGGACCCCGTGGAGGTGCGCCGGCGAATCGGGATGGTCTTCCAGAAGCCCAACCCGTTCCCGAAGTCGATCTACGACAACGTCGCCTTCGGCC
>CAZEUW010000196.1:0-3155 GCA_964515425.1 uncultured Gemmatimonadota bacterium
CGGGCTCACCAGCTCCTCTGGCGCGGGGAAGATGTTCTGGCTGCGGACGAGGGCCACGGGATCGTCCTTGCCCTTGTACTCCCCGGCGATGGTGTGCAGGCGGTCGGTGGAGACGCTCACCACCTGCTGGTCGGGGAAGCCCCGATGGTGGATCGCCTGGATCCCGAAGCGGTTCTCGTCCCGAAGGAGCATGGCCAGGTCGAGGTGCTCCTCCGGCACGTCGAGCTCGATGACCTTGTCGGCGCCGGCGTGCTCCATGTCGATGACGGTGAACCTGAAGCCGTCCTGCATCTTCGGGAGCATCAGCCCCGCACAGAACAGGGGGCTCGCGAAGGCCGCGTAGAGCGGGAAGTTGAAGGCGCCGGGACCACACTTGTCGCCCGTGAAGACGAGGAACGGCTCGGCCGAGCGCTCTTCGGCGGTCGGGTCGAAGCTGATCTCGGCGGCGCCCGGCCCGGCGCCCCGCACGTTGCCCGACGGCGCGTCGGCCAGCAGGTCCTGGCCCGCACCGTACAGGCCCTCCTCCTGGGCGATCTCGGTCGCGGACTCGAAGACGCTCCACGAGAAGTCGTGGATCTCGGCGGCGTCGGTGCCGTGCTCGTGCGTCATGAGCAGGCACACGTCGTCGCCCGTGTGCGTCACGTCCCAGTCGATGAGGAGGCCGTCGGCGGCCGCCTGCTCGAGCTCCTCGCGGGCGGCCGCGAGCATGGTCTCCGAGGGCTTCGTATGGCCTCCGACGCCGCCGACGTCGGCCTTGATCGCGCTGATGGTGAGCATGGGCGGTCCTCTCCTGGTCCGGTCTGAACGTCGATCCGCTATGTCAGTATACGTGGCCGATCCACCCTAGAATAATCAAGCGGCGTGCCACGGGGACGCGGCGGGACGGTGCGGAGGGACGCGCCGGATGACGCGGGGGCCAGACGGGTGTACATTCGAACGGGTTGCGAGACGCGGGACCCCCGCCACCCCTGATCGAGATGACGCCACCCCCCGTCGAGCTCACCCTGGACCTCCGGCCAGCCCGGCGCTTCGAACTGATCGACGTGACCGAGCGGGTCGGGGAGGTCCGCCCGGATTTCTTCTCGGAGTACCGGAAGGGCGCCTTCTGCTCCTTCCACACGACGGCCGGATACCTCGACCAGCGGCTGTGCGCGCGTCTCGACCACTGCGACGACCGGCTCGGCCGATTCGTGAACCTCTTCCGCCGGCTCTTCCCCAAGGATGCCGGCTACTACCACGACCGGATGGAGCTGCGCGACGAGCTGTCGGACGCCGAGAAGGTCCGGGAGCCGGTGAACGCGGACTCTCATCTGACATTCATGGGCGCCGGCCTCCGCAACATGGCCACCTACGACGTGGCGGAACAGAACCCCGTCTACTTCATCGACCTCGACGGCGTGAACGGCTCCCTGCAGCGCACGCGACGCACGACCGTGCTGGGCTACGATCGGGAGCGACGCGTCTACAGGGGCGGCTTCGAGCTGCCGGTCGACGCCGACCGCGCCGTCGACTCGTTCGACCTGAAGCAGCCGGAGTTCGGCCTGTTCGAGCACGTTCGCGAGCTGATCGAGCGGCACGGCATCGAGCACGGCCGGGTCGACCTCCGGCTCCCGACCGGTGAGCGCGACGCCGGGCTGACGGTGAACGAGTACGAGACGCTGCTGATGAGGAACGACCTCCCCGCGGCGATGCGCCACCCGCTCCGATACCTGGTCCGCTCCGGCGGACGTCTGCTGAGGGATCCGGGGTCGCTGCCGGGCAAGGCCCGTGACTACGCCATCTACGACCTGCTGCGCCTGTACAACGAGGTCATGGACGTGCTCGGCGTCGGCCGCAATGTGGCCGACCGGCTCCTGTCGCGGCTCTCCGGGCCCGCGTACCGGCTCTTCCGGCTCAAGCGGCGGATCAGCTACCTGGTCGGTACCGAGCCGGACTCCGACGGGGGGCGGATCGTCGAGGGCCGCTACCAGAGCCCGATCCTGATCCAGCACCGACCGCCCGAGGACGGCACCCGCAGCCTCGAGGTCTCCCTCTACCGCTTCTCCTGACCGGCTCCGACGGGATCGCGACCGGGGACGGCGACCCGCCCGCGGCAGCGGGCCTTTGGGGTCATCGGCCGATTCGCTCGAGCGGCGGGACGTACAGGCCCTCCCGCTCCCGGAGCCACCAGGCGCCGGTCGCCCTTCGCTCGTCGGGATGGGAGAACCGGTAGCGGTAGAGCACGGCCCGCACGTAGCGGGGCGGCTCGTCGCCGAACGGGTCGCGCTCCAGCAGCCGAAGGACGGGTCCCGAGCCCTCCAGCAGCCGCTGCAGGAAGGCGCGGATCCAGGGGCTCGACCGCGGACCGCCCAGGGCCGCGAACCACATCTGCCAGTCGAGGCGCGGCTGGTGCGGGGCGCAGAACCGCGGCCGCCGGGTCGGCTCACCCGGCTTCCACCGGAACTCGTAGTCGTGCCACGTCTCCCCGTCGCCGCTCCCCTGCACGACGATCTCGGGTCGTTCGGTCGTCATCACCCGGAAGAGCCCGTAGCTGTTCACCGTCCGGAACGGCTGCAGACGCCGGAGCCAGCGGCCCAGGAGCGGAGGGGGCGCGAGGCCGGGTCGGAGCGTGCGCGAGAGGTGCAGCGCCCCGACGAGCAGCACGGGCACGGCGACGGCCGACGTGGCTACGATCCGCGCCAGCCCCGCCGCGCCGGCGGCAGCGCCGCCGGCGGCACCGCCCGCGGCTGCCGCGGAGAGGCCGACCCACGCCCAGGCCGCGTCGTCGACCAGCAGCAGGGCCAGGGCGATCGTGAGGAGGTTGAAGAAATTGTAGTTGCCCGTGGCCATGATCAGGAGCTGGAGGGCCACGATCCCGGCGAAGCCCACGAGCCTCGCCTCGCGGGGCCCGAACAGCAACAGCGGGAATCCGACCTCCAGCACGAGGGTGGCCCCGGTGGCGAGCCGGTGGACGGCCGCGGGCAGCCGGGCGACGTGCCACGCCGTCCAGGTCGGCAGCGGCTGCGTCCACCAGTGGTATGTCAGCGCGGTGAGGTCCCGCCAGGTCGTGTCACCGCTGGTGAGCTTGCCCACCCCCGACTGGAGGTTCAGGCGGAAAACCAGCCACCAGAGCAGCAACAGGGCGAGCGGCGGCGCGCCGTCGGGTAGGCCGGGCA
>CAZEUW010000196.1:3255-4379 GCA_964515425.1 uncultured Gemmatimonadota bacterium
AGCCACCAGAGCAGCAACAGGGCGAGCGGCGGCGCGCCGTCGGGTAGGCCGGGCAGCAGGCCGCCCGCGAGCCTCGGCCCGGCCGGGTCGAGCGTCTCCGCTCCGGGCCAGGGGGCGAGGAAGACGGCCAGGAAGCCCGCTTCCAGCAGGAGCACGTCCCACTGGTAGGAGAGGAAGACGCGGCCGACCGAGGCGAAGGAGAGGTAGAGCGCCCAGAGCCCGAGGAGGCAGAGGGCCGGGGCGACGCCGACCACGACCAGCACGGCGAGCAGGCAACCGGCCGCGCATGCCATGTGGAGCGCCCGACGGCCCGAGCCGATCCAGAACAGGGTCGGCACGCGGAGGGGATCGGCGCCGCCCGCGCGGCGGGCGGACTGCTCCAGGAAGCCGGAGGCGGGGAGGATCCCGCGGGGACCGAGCAGGCCGTCGACCTGGACCCAGAGCGACACGAACGCCGTCAGGTAGACGGCTCCGAGGGAGCGCAGGAAGAGCCAGCGCGAAAAGCCGAAGCTGGCCGCCTCGTCGGCCGATCCGCCCCAGCCGGCGAGGATCCACCGCGCTCCCGCCTCGGCCGCCCCCGTCATCGCCGCGGGGTCTGGGACGAGCGACGTCGCGATCATCTCAGGCTCCACGGTGACGGGCCGCGGCGGACGTCACAAGGGCGGTCCGGGTTGGCCGGCGGCCGCCGGGGCCCGTAGCATGTCGGACCATGACTCCCTGGACCGGCCGACTCCTCGTCGCCAACGTGGTCGTCTACGCCGTGACCGGCCTGATCGAGCCGCAGCTCACCGGCGGCATGGGGCTCATGCGGGAGTTCTCGCTGATCCCGGCGTTCCTGCCGAGCCGGCCGTGGACCGCGCTCACCTACATGTTCCTCCACGCCGGCATCTGGCACCTCGTCTTCAACATGATCGCCCTCTACTTCTTCGGGCCCCGGCTCGAGGTTCGGCTCGGCGGCACGCACTTCCTCGCGCTGTACGTCGTCGCCGGCCTGACGGCGGCGCTCGTCTCCTGGGTGGCCACGCCGGAGGTGCGGATCGTGGGAGCGTCGGGGGCCGTCTTCGGCGTCCTGCTGGGGTTCGCCCGCTACTGGCCCCGTGACCGCATCCTGATCTGGGGCGTGC
>CAZEUW010000197.1:0-4346 GCA_964515425.1 uncultured Gemmatimonadota bacterium
GGCCAGGCGCTTGAGCTTCGCCTCGCGGCGGGCGCCCAGCGCGACGTGCATACCCTCGCGGGCCAGCCGCCGCGCGGTCGCCGCGCCGATCCCGCTGGACGCGCCCGTGATCGCCGCGACGCGCCCGTCCAGGCTGGTTTGCTCGGCCATCGTGGCCTGCTACCCGGCGTGGCTCGAAAACGTTTGGGTCGCCGCCGCGGGCGCGTCCCGGAGAACGCTGATACGTTCGGCCCGCCCCGGAACCTACATGGTCGTGGACGAACGATGGTGGTCCACCGTGTACGAGCCCGACATGGACACCGTAATCCGCATCGGGTGGACGGTGACCGCCCTGGCGTTCCTGGTGACCGTCGTCTCCATCGTCGGCGAGGTGCTGGGCTGGTGGGGCTTCGTCGGCGAGGTCGGCGCGACGGCGGGCTCGACGGTCACGGTGCTCGTCGGCTTGGCGACGCTGCTCGCTAGCGCGGGCCGCCAGCAGGTCGCAGGCGTGCGCCAGGCGGTGGAGGCCAACGGTGACCAGCTCGAGAAGCTCGACGAGCTGGACCGCGTGCAGGCCGAGCTCGACGCGCAGACCGGCGTGCTCGACCGGCAGGTCGAGGTGCTCGAGCAGATCCGCGACCGCGTCGGCGGACAAGGGACGACGTAGAACCGACCGCGCGATCGCGTCGAAGCCCGTCAGGTGGCGGTAGTCCAGCGTGAAGCCTGAGCGTCGAAGATCAGGATGAAGGGGGTCCGGGGCGCTCCGGACCCGGGGTTTTCTTTACATCGAAGATTTTCTTTTTCCCCGGGTCCGGAGGGGGCGGGACCCCCAGAAAAAGAAAATCTTCAACCCCTGACCTTCTTCCACAGCATCGCGATCGGGTCGAACTTCTCGGAGACGACGCGCTCCTTCATCGGGATGATCGCGTTGTCGGTGATCTCGATGTCCTCGGGGCAGACCTCGGTGCAGCACTTGGTGATGTTGCAGAAGCCCACCCCGCCCTCGCGCCGCAGGAACGATCGCCGGTCCACCGTGTCGAGCGGGTGGTGGTCGTAGGCGGCGACCCGGGCCAGGAAGGCGGGCCCGATGAACCGGTCGTGCTTCTCGTGGGTGCGGAGCACGTGGCAGACGTCCTGGCAGAGGAAGCACTCGATGCAGCGCTTCATCTCCTGGCTGCGCTCCACCTCGTAGGGCTCCATCCGCCAGGTGCCGTCCTCGAAGTCGGGCTCGCGCGGCTCGAACTCCGGGATGCGCCGGTTGACCTCGTAGTTCCAGGAGACGTCGGGCACGAGGTCCTTCACCACCGGAAACGCCTTCATCGGCGTGACGGTGATCGGCTCGTCCTCGGGGTAGAGGTCGAGCCGCTCCATGCAGGTGAGCCGGGGCTTCCCGTTCACCTCCGCCCCGCAGGAGCCGCAGCGGCCGGCCTTGCAGTTCCAGCGCACGGCCAGGTCGGGCGCCTGCTCGGCCTGGATCCGGTGGAGGGCGTCGAGCACCACCATCCCCTCGACGGTCTCGACCGTGTAGTCCTCGAGGCGACCGTCACGCTCGTCGCCGCGGTAGATCCGGAGCACGCGTCGGGGCATCGGGGCTTCCCTCCTCAGGCCTTCTCTCGAGCGAGCTCTCCCTCGACCAGCGCGCGGAGCTCCTCGGGCAGCTCGGGCACCGCCTCCCGGTCGAGCGCCATCGCGTCCTCCTCGCGGCGGACCACCACGTTCACGCCCTCGAGCGCGGGGTCGGGGTCGGGGTGGTCGAGCCGGCTGTGCGCGCCGCGGCTCTCGGTGCGGATCAGCGCCGCCCGGGCCACGGCTTCCGAGACGAAGAGCAGCGAGTGGAGGGCGATCCACGAGTTCCAGCCGGGGTGGTAGGCGGGGGAGCCCGAGAGTCGGATCGCCCCGAGCCGCTCCTCGAGGCCGGCCAGCGCCTCGATCGCCTCACGGAGCCCCTCGTCGGTGCGGGCGATCCCCACCTTCTCCTGCATCAGCTCCTGGAGCTCCTCGTGGAGCGCGAAGGGGTTGTCCCCCTCGCTCCCGGCGCCCCGCCCGCTCGCCCCGCCCGGTTCGTCTCCCGCGTCCCGCAGGGGCTCGGTGGCCCACGCCACGACCCGCCCGACCTCCTCCTCGTCCACCGGGGGGAGCTCGGCGCGGCGCCCGGCGCTCTCGGCCGCGGCGGCACCCGCCCGCTCGCCGAACACCAGCAGGTCCGAGAGCGAGTTGCCGCCGAGCCGGTTGCCGCCGTGGAGGCCGGCGGCGACCTCGCCGGCGGCGAAGAGCCCCGGGAGGGTCGACTCCCCCGTCTCGGGGTCCACCTTGACGCCGCCCATCATGTAGTGGGTCGTGGGCCCGACCTCCATCGGGTCGGTGGTGATGTCGACGTCGGCCAGCTCCCGGAACTGGTGGTGCATGCCGGGGAGCTTCTTCTTGATGTACTCGGGCGAGCGCTGGGTGGCGATGTCCAGGTAGACGCCGCCGTGGGGGCTCCCGCGGCCCTCCTCGACCTCCGAGAGGATGGCCCGCGCGACCACGTCCCGGGTCAGCAGCTCCGGCGGGGGGCGGTTGTCGACCCGCTCGCCCGCGGCCCAGGCGGAGGCCTCGTCCTCGGTGTCGGCGTAGTCGCCCTGAAAGGCCTCGGGCACGTAGCGGAACATGAAGCGCTCGCCCTCGGCGTTCCGGAGCACGCCCCCCTCGCCCCGCACCCCTTCGGTCACCAGGGTGCCCCGGACGCTCGGGGGCCACACCATCCCGGTGGGGTGGAACTGGACGAACTCCATCCCGATCAGCTCGGCGCCCGCGCGGTGGGCGAGGTGGAGGCCGTCGCCCGTGTACTCCCACGAGTTGGTGTTGATCTTCCAGGCCTGGCCCGCCCCGCCGGTGGCGAGCACCACCGACTTCGCCCGGAAGAGCACGAACTCGCCGGTGTCCCGCCAGTAGCCGAGCGCGCCCGCCACCCGCCCGTCGTGGCGCAGGAGCGCCACCACGGTGCACTCCATGTAGACGTCGACGCCCGCGTGGACGGCGCGGTCCTGGAGCGTGCGGAGCATCTCCAGCCCGGTGCGGTCGCCCACGTGGGCCAGCCGGGCGTAGGTGTGGCCGCCGAAGGGCCGCTGGAGGATGCGGCCGCCCTCGGTGCGGTCGAAGAGCGCCCCCCAGCTCTCGAGCTCCTTCACCCGCTCGGGGGCCTCCTCGGCGTGGATGCGGGCCATGCGCCAGTCGTTGAGCCCCTTGCCGCCCCGCATCGTGTCGCGGAAGTGGACCCGCCAGCCGTCCTCGGTGCGGACCGTGCCCATCGCGGCCGCGATCCCGCCCTCGGCCATGACGGTGTGGGCCTTGCCCAGCAGCGACTTGCACACCACGCCCACCGAGGCGCCCTCGTCCCGCGCCGCGATCACCGCGCGGAGCCCGGCCCCGCCCGCGCCCACGACCAGCACGTCGTGCTCGTGGCGCTCGGCGACGCTCACAGCAGCCTCGGATCGACGATCGCGCCCGTCGCCACCAGACGGATGTAGAGGTCGGCCACGCAGACGAAGACCAGGCTCGTCCACGCCCAGGGCATGTGGGCCCTGTTGAACCAGCTCGCGCCCTTCCACGCCCCGTGGCGGGCCCGCCCCAGCCGGGCGCAGGACCAGCACTTCACGCCGCCGCCCACGAGGTGGCGGAGCGAGTGGCATCCCAGCAGGTAGCCGGAGAGCAGCACCACGTTCACCAGCAGCACCAGCGACCCCACCCCCACCCCGAAGCCGTCCGCGAAGAAGAAGGCGTGCGCCGTGTCCCACCAGAGGAAGGCGAGGATCACGATCGAGGGGTAGAGGAAGTAGCGGTGGAAGTTCTGCAGCACGAGCGGGAAGGACGTCTCGCCGGAGTAGTCGTGGCCCCGGGGCTCGCCCACCGCGCAGGCCGGCGGGTCCAGGAAGTAGGCCCGGTAGTAGGCCTTCCGGTAGTAGTAGCAGGTGCCCCGGAAGCCGAGCACCACCCACATGAGGAGGACGGCGGGCGAGAAGCGCCAGCCCTCGATGCCGAGGAAGCGGACGTCGGCGGGGCAGCTCTCGGCCAGGCAGGGCGAGTAGAAGGGCGAGAGGTAGGGCTCGGCGAAGTAGGTGCCGGGCTCGAAGATCCCCACGCCGAAGAGCGGCACCTCGAAGATGGCCCAGGTCGCGTAGCCGCCGCAGACGGCGAGCCCCACGGCCACCCACAGGGGAGCGACCCACCAGCGATCCGTGCGGCGCGTCTCGCCGAGCCGCGTCTCCGAGCGCCGTCCCTCCGGAACGGCCGCCGCCGAGCTCTCCATGCGCCTCCGGTCTCCGGGTTCGGCCCTCGCCCCTGCGAACGCCGGAGGGAGGCTATGTCGCCGCGCCGGAAGGTGTCAAGAC
>CAZEUW010000198.1:0-4329 GCA_964515425.1 uncultured Gemmatimonadota bacterium
GCACGGTCCACGTCATCGCCAACAACCAGCTCGGCTTCACCACCGAGCCCGGGGACGGGCGCTCCACCCGCTACGCGAGCGACCTGGCGCTCGGCTTCCGGATCCCGGTGATGCACGTCAACGCCGACGACCCGGAGGCGTGCCTGGCCGCCGTGCGGCTGGCGGTCGAATTCCGGGAGGCCTTCGGTCACGACATGGTGATCGACCTGGTCGGCTACCGGCGCCACGGCCACAACGAGGGCGACGAGCCCGCCTACACCCAGCCCGCCATGTACGCGAAGATCGAGGAGCACCCCACCGTGCGGGACCGGTGGGCCGAGCTGCTGGTCGAGCGCGGGATCGTGAGCGAGGAGGAGGTGGAGGCGATGGCCGACGACGTGGCCGACCGGCTCGCCGACGCCCGCTCCTCGCTCGAGCCTGGGGCCGACCACGCCCCTGCGTCCGGGGACGGGACCGCGACGGAGCGGTCCCTGCAGGACGGCCTCACCGAGCGCGTCGATCCCGCCACGGTCGAGACGGCCGTGAAGGAGGAGCGGCTCCGGGAGCTGCACGACGCCGTGCTGAGCTGGCCCGACGAGCTGGACGTCGTCGACAAGCTGGCGCGCCAGATGGAGAAGCGGCGCCAGTCGCTGGCCGACGGCGAGCCCCTCGACTGGGCGCGGGCCGAGATGCTCGCCTTCGCGACCCTCGTGACCGAGGGCCGGTCGGTGCGGCTGACCGGCGAGGACACGGTGCGCGGCACCTTCAGCCAGCGCCACCTGACGCTGCACGACGAGAGCGGGGAGGAGAGCTGGACGCCGCTCGAGCACGTGCCCGGGGCGACCGCGCCCTTCGCCGTGCACAACAGCCCCCTCTCCGAGGTGGCCACGCTCGGCTTCGAGTACGGCTACAGCGCCGTCGAGACCGGCGGCCTGGTCGCCTGGGAGGCCCAGTTCGGCGACTTCGCCAACGTCGGCCAGGCCATCATCGACCAGTTCCTGGTCGCCGGCCGCTCCAAGTGGGGGCAGGAGAGCCGCCTCGTCCTCCTGCTCCCCCACGCCTACGAGGGGCAGGGGCCCGAGCACAGCAGCGCCCGGCTCGAGCGCTTCCTCCAGCTCGCGGCCGACGACAACATCCGGGTCGCCTATCCCACCACGCCGGCGCAGTACTTCCACCTCCTGCGGCTGCAGACGCTCCGGGAGGACCGGCGGCCGCTCGTCGTGATGACGCCGAAGAGCCTGCTCCGGCACCCCGGGGCCCGCTCCCCGCTCGAGGAGCTGGCCTCGGGGCGCTTCCGTCCCGTCCTCGACGATCCCGAGCGGGAGGGGGCCGGACGGGTCCTGCTCTGCTCGGGCAAGGTCCATTACGACCTGGTCGGTTCGGAGGAGCGCGAACGGGCCGGGAACACCGCCGTCGTGCGGCTCGAGCGGCTCTATCCCTTCCCCGAGGCGTCGCTGGCCGAGGTCCTCGCGCGGCATCCCGAGGACGCCGATCTCGTCTGGGTCCAGGAAGAGCCGGAGAACATGGGAGCCTGGCGCTTCGTCCGTCCCCGGCTGCGCGCCCTCGTCGGGCGCGACCCGGGCTACGTGGGGCGGCCGGCGATGGCCAGCCCCGCCGAGGGATACTCCTACGAGCACGAAGAGGAGCAGGGCCGCATCGTGGAGGAAGCCCTGAGCGGAGGCTGACCGACCGCGCGCGTGCCCGGCCGTCGATGCCGGGCCTCGTTCCGGGCGCCATCCCCGTCCGGGACGCCGTCCCCGTCACGGGCGCCGTCCTCCTCTGCCTCCTGCTGACGGCGCCGCTCGCGGCACAGCACCGCCGCGCGCCCGCCGTCCCCTACGTGCCGGACGGCGCCGGCGAGCTCCTCGTGGGGCTGGGCGCGGCCTACGACTTCGAGGCCGACTTCCCCGTCTCGGGCCTCTCCGGCGACCTCACGCGGATCCCGTCCCTCACCGTCTCCTACTCCTTCGCGCCCGGCGCCGTGTTCGTCGTCCGCGGGGACGCGTACCGCCGCCTCGCGATCGAGCGCCGCGGACCGTCCGCCGTCCCGCTGGACGACGACGTCGAGGACGGCGTCACCGCCGACGCCGGCGACTTCCGCGTCGGGACGCTCTTCCGGGTCTTCGGCCGGCCGGAGGGAGCGTCGGGCGGGCTCCGGATGGAGGTGAAGCTGCCGAACTCCGACGAGGCCCGCGGCATCGGGCCCAACACGACAGACGTGGAGCTCTCCGCTTTCGGGAGCTGGGGGAGCCCGCGGTGGCGGGCGAACGCGTCGCTGGGGGTCGGGATCCTCGAGGCGCCCGTCGAGCGCTTCGTGCAGAACGACGTGGTGGTCTACGCCGGCGAGGTGATCTGGCGTCCGCCGGAGCTCCCCGCCCGGCTCGAGTTCGGCGTGACCGGCCGCGAGAGCACGCGGGGCGTGGTGCCCCTGGGCACCGAGCACCGGGGGAGCTTCCACGCCCGGGGCGCGTGGCTGTCCGGGTCCTGGCAGCTCGACGGCGGGATGACGGTGGGCTACGCGGGAACGAGCCCGGACGTGGGGATCGAGCTCGGCGTGGCGCGGGTGTTCGAGCCCTGACCGGGCCGGAGGAGCCGACCGGTCAGGACGGCCGGCCCGATCGGTCCGGCGGAGGTCAGCGGATCCGGCGCCGGATCGTCTTCAGCATCGACTGGAGGTCGTCGACGATCTCGTCGTGCAGCCGCTGGTAGTCCGCCTTCGTGGTCGTGGTCGAGCGCTTCAGGTCGGAGAACCGCTCGGTCAGCCGCTCGTGCTTCTCGTCGAGCCGCTGGATCATCGCCTTCATCTGCACCTTGGTGGCGGCGCGGGCGTCCGAGAGGTCCTCCCGGAGCGCGGCGGAGCGCTCCTTGAACTTGTCGAGGCTCGCCTCGGTGCGCTCCTTCAGGTCGTCGATGTCTGCCATGACGCTTCCTCGAATCCTCGGTGAGGGGAGAACGGGATCGGTGGACACGCTCGCTTCCACCGGGACGAATACCCCCGAACGCATCGATCGTACCGCGGGGGAGCCCCCGCGACGTCAGGGTCCGCGGCTCGCCTCGCCGACGAGGAGCTCCCGCACGGGCACCTTCGGGAAGACGCTCGCGAAGAGCGCGTAGCAGAGCGCGAAGAGGCCCCCGAAGCCGAGGCTGACCGCGACCTCCGGCCAGCCGAGGACGAAGCCGCCCTCCAGGGTGGAGGGGAGGACCAGGAGGTGCCGCTCCAGCCAGAGCCCGACCAGCAGCACGCAGGCCACCATCGCCAGCCAGGCCGGGTTCTTCTTCGGCTCGCGCCACAGCAGCAGCGCGAAGGGGATCCCGAACATCAGCACCACCTGCAGCCAGTAGACGCCGAAGCCGGACCCGATCCGCTGGGTGAAGAACTGCGTCTCGCGGCCGATGTTGCCGTACCAGATCACCAGGTACTGGGACCACCACAGGTAGGCCCAGAAGATGGTGAAGGCGAACATCAGCTTGCCGAGGTCGTGGAAGGCCCACTCGCCCCACTCCGCCGACAGGTCGTGCCGGCCCCGGTAGCGCCACGCCAGGATCGCGACCAGGCCGAGCATCACCAGCCACCCCCCGACGATGTAGTAGGGGCCCCAGACGACGCTGAGGAAGCTCGGGATCAGCGACATCAGCAGGTCGGTCGCGAGCAGGGTGAAGACGCCCATCCAGAGGAGGATCAGCACAGGGGCGAGCCAGCCCATCGTCCGCCGCGAGCGCTCGACCTCCTCCGCGTCGCCCCGCCAGCCGCGGCCGAGCCAGCCGGCGAGCCCCGCCCGCCAGCCCGTCAGCTCCTCCTCCACCAGCGGCGCGTCGGGCCGGAGCGAGAGCCGCAGCCACCAGAGGCTGAGGACCACCAGAAGCCCGGTCAGCACCGCGTTCCGCCACACGACGCCGTCCATCGTGAGCCACTCGCGGTTCACGTGGCCCTCGACCTCGCCGAGCCAGGGGAAGACGTGCGGCCCGCCCCAGATCAGCATCGCCACCAGCAGGAGGAAGCCGACGGGGAGGAAGGCGCCCATCCCCTCCGCCACCCGGCGGAACGGCTTGCCCCAGTGGCCGCCGGCCGCGTGGAGGACTGCGCCGAACATGACCCCGGCCTGGGCGACCGAGAGCCAGAGGAGGACGTTCGCCCACACCGTCGACCAGGCGCGCGCCGGGTCGTCGCCCACCGTCGTCGCGAAGCCCACCGCGCCCAGCGCCGCCAGCAGGAGCGAGCCGACCACGGTCAGCGCCGAGAGCCCGCCCGACACCGTGGCGAGCGCGCGGTCCCGCCCGGCGACCCGGGTGACGTCGGCCGGCGCGCTCACGCCCCGCCCCCGCCGGCGCCGTCCGCGGCGCCTTCGCCCG
>CAZEUW010000199.1:0-4275 GCA_964515425.1 uncultured Gemmatimonadota bacterium
GGCGACCGGCGAGGCCCGGGAGCCCGGGATCCTCCGGCATCGGCTCCTCCGGTCCCGACGCCCCTCCCGTCACGGTCCGGTCACGGCGAAGTGGGCGTCGACGCGGTCGGCCACCGCGTGCTCGAGCGCCAGGTGGACCTCCTGGGCGCGGGCGGTCTCGTCGGTCGGCACGATCAGGGGCAGCCGGACCATCCCGCCGACCCGGCCGCCGCCGCTCGCCAGCAGGCCGACGCTACGCAGCCCGAGCTCGGTGGCCGCCCGGACGGCGCGGACGACGTTCTCGGACTCGCCGCTGGTCGAGTGGACCACCAGGAGATCGCCCGATCCCGCCAGGCCGCGGAGCTGCCGGGCGAAGACCTCCTCGTGGCCGAAGTCGTTCGCCGCGGCCGTCACGGCCGCGCTCGACGCGGTGAGCGCGATGGCCGGCAGCGACCGGCGGCTCCGCCGGAAGCGCACCAGGTACTCCGCCGCGACGTGCTCCACGGTCGCCGCGCTGCCGCCATTGCCGCACAGGATCAGCCGGCCGTCGCCCTCGAGCGTCTCGATCGCCCAGCGGGCGTAGCGCTCCAGCCCCTCGTCCAGGGCGGCCGCCGTGCGGGAGGCCACCGCCGCGAGCTCCTCCAGGTGGGCGGTGAGCATCCCCGGAGCGTCCGCGCCGTCCGCGTCCCTCGACCCGCTCATCCGGCACCTCCCGCGGCGCGACGCGGGTCCCGCTCCGCCGCGTCCCGCGGCAGCTCGACCCGCGGCGGCGGCGACGTCTCCTCGCCCTCCAGGATCGCGACGGGGTTCTCCCACAGCAGCCGCCGCGCGGCGCCCTCCTCCCCCGCGTCGACGAGGAGCCGGGCGAGGTCGGCGACGCTCTCGGACCGGGCCGGCCGCGCGTGCTGGTCGGAGGCCACGAGGTCGACCGCCCCGGCGGCCAGCAGCGCCCGGGCCGCACGCCACGCCCCGTCGCCGTGGGTGCCGAGGAAGCTCCCCGCGTTGAGGCAGAGGAGGACGCCGGCCTCCCGGACCGCCTCGGCCCAGCCCGTGTCCCGCTCCCAGCCGTGATACCGCTCCGGATGCACGAGGACGGGCCGGAGCCCGTCCTCCAGCAGCGGTCGGATCGGCCCGAGCGGATCGTCCGGGACGCGGAAATAGTCGTACTCCACCAGGAGGTGGCCGCCGGGGCCGAGCCACAGCCCCTGGTCGCGGGGGTCCACCGGCGCGCCGTCGAGCCGCAGCTCGAAGGAGAGCTCGAGCTGCAGCTCCGGCAGCTCGCGCCCCGCCCGGTCCCGGAGCTCGACGAAGGCGTCTTCGGCGTCCCGACGGTAGGACGAGGAGACCCAGCTCGCCGGCAGGTGGGGTGTCGCCGTCACCCGGCGGACGCCCCGCTCGACGTCGGCGCCGAGGAAGCGGAGGGCGTGCTCCATGTCCGGCGCGCCGTCGTCGACGCCGGGCGTCACGTGCGTGTGGAGGTCGGCGAGCGGGGCTTCGGCGCTCACGCCCGCGCCTCCGATTCGACGCGGCGCAGGAGGTCGCCGATCCGACCCCGGAGGCCGTTCGCCTCGGCGAGCTCGGCGAGCTCCTCGCCGCTCCCCCGCTCCGCGGCGGCCTCGAACGCCCAGGTCAGGCACGCGTCGGCGGCCAGCAGCCGCACCGCGAGCTCGCGGTCGTGGTCCTCGCGCGCCACCCGCTCCAGCTCGCAGATCGCCGCGTACGCCAGGAAGTCGGGCACGGTGTCCGACGGCGGCCGGACGTCCTCGGGACGCGACCCGGGCCGCACCGCTCGCTCGAGGACCGCGTCGACCGCCTCCGCCAGGGCCTCCGGCACCTCCTCCGGGCGGGCGGCGAGCCACGCGCGGGTCGAGGCCAGCGGGCCGCCGGAGCCGTCGCTCATCCGTTTCCGTCCAGGGCGCCGGCGACCCGGTCGCGGGCCTCCTGGAGCGCCTGCTCCACCAGGGAGCGGTCCCCGACGCCCCCCTGCGCGAAGTGGGCTCGGCCGCCGCCCCCGGAGCCGGTGGCGCCGCTGGCCGTCCGCACCAGGTCGCCCGCCTCCACGCCGCGGCCGATCCAATCGTCGGTGACCACCGAGAGGAACGCCTCCTTCCGCTCCTCCCCGTCGTCGATCACGACGTGGAGGACCGCCGCGCCGCTCCCGAGGGCGTCGCGGAGGCGGTCGCCGAACTCGGCCGTGTCGCTGCCGGGGGGGAGGGTGATGTCGGCCGCGGTGAGGACGCGGCCGCCGTCGAGGTCCGCCGCCTCGCCGACGAGCTCCTCGGCCAGGTCGCGCTCCTCCGCGCGCCGCTCCCGCGCCAGCTCCTCGCGCAGCCGGTCCCGCTCCTCGACGAGCGCGTCCAGGCGGGACTCGAGCTCGGAGGTGGGAACGCCGAGCCCGGACGCGATGCGCCGGAGCCGCTCCTCGGCCTCCCGCGAGCGCTCGTAGGCCCGGGGGCCCGTCACGGCCTCGATGCGGCGGATCCCCGCGGCCACGCCGGACTCGGCGGTGATCCGGAACAGGCCGATCTGACCGGTCGTGCCGACGTGGCAGCCGCCGCACAGCTCCATGCTCACCCCCGGCACCGAGACGACGCGCACCACCTCGCCGTACTTCTCGCCGAAGAGCGCCATGGCCCCTTCCTCGAGCGCCTCCCGGTAGTCCCGGTGCTCGCGGACGACGTCGAGGTTGTCCCAGATCGCGCGGTTCACCGCCTCCTCCACCCGCCGCAGCTCCTCGGCGGTGAGCGGACCGCGATGGCTGAAGTCGAAGCGGAGCCGGTCGGGCGCCACCAGCGAGCCCGCCTGCTGGACGTGCTCGCCCAGCACGTCGCGAAGCGCCGCGTGGAGGAGGTGCGTGGCGGTGTGGTTCCGCTCGGCGCCCCGCCTCGCCTCCGCGTCGACCGCCGCCCGGACGCTCTCGGGCCGCTCCGGGGGCGCGCCCTCGCGCACCGGACCCGCCACCACCGTCTGGCCGCGCTCGTTCTCCACCACCCGGTCCACCTCGACGCTCCAGCCGTCGCCCCGCACCGATCCGACGTCGCTCACCTGCCCGCCCGCCTCGGCGTAGAAGGGGTTCTCCCGGAGCAGGTAGGCGCGCCGGCCGTCCGTCGCCCGGGACGCCAGCACGGGCGTCTCCACCTCGAGCCGGTCCCAGCCCACCCACTCCTGCTCCGCGTCGGCGGTCACCGACAGGAGCTCGGAGGTCTCGCGGCCGGCCCCCTCGGCGTCACGGTCCTCGCGCGACCGGGAGCGCTGCTCCTCGAGCGCCCGGCGGAAGCCCTCCTCGTCGACCCGGTAGCCGCGCTCCTCGGCCATCAGCTCGGTCAGGTCGAGCGGGAATCCGTAGGTGTCGTACAGACGGAAGGCGTCGCGGCCGGAGATCTCGCCCTCCCGCCCCTCCGGCGCGATCTCCTCGAACCGCCGCATCCCCTCGTCGATGGTCGCCAGGAACCGCTCCTCCTCGGAGCGCGTCGTGTTCACGAGGTGGTCGCGCCGTCCCGCCAGCTCGGGGAAGGCGTCGCCCATCGTGTCGACCACCACGTCGACCAGGCGGTAGAGGGTCGGCTCGCGCCGGCCGAGCAGCCACGCGTAGCGGCCCGCACGCCGGAGGATGCGGCGGAGGACGTAGCCGCGGCCCTCGTTCGAGGGGAAGACGCCATCGGCGAGCAGGAAGGCCACGGCGCGCGCGTGGTCGGCCAGCACCCGGAAGGGGAGCCCCTCCTCCCACGCCTCCGGATCGGTGGAGTACGGACGCTCGACGATCTCCTCGACCTCGCGCAGCAGCGGCCGGAAGAGGTCGGTGTGGTAGTTGGTGCGCTCGCCCTGGAGGATCGCGGCCAGCCGCTCCAGCCCCGCGCCGGTGTCGATCGAGGGCGCCGGGAGCGGCCGGTCCTCCCCCGACTCGTCGCGGTCGAACTGCATGAAGACGAGGTTCCAGATCTCCATGAAGCGGTCGGCCTCGCCGAGCCGTCGGAACGCCTCGGGGTCGAGGTCGTCGGAGGCGTCCGAGGGCCGCAGGTCGTAGTGGAGCTCGGAGCAGGGGCCGCACGGCCCGGTCTCGCCCATCTGCCAGAAGTTCTCGGCGTCGCCGAGCTCCAGCACCCTGCCGGGCGGCAGGGCGGCGTGCTCCAGCCAGAGCTCCCGCGCACGGTCGTCGGTGTGGTGGACGGTGGCCCAGAGCCGCTCCGGCTCGAGCCCGAGCTCCCCGACGACGAACTCCCAGGCGTAGGCGATCGCCTCCTCCTTGAAGTAGTCGCCGAACGAGAAGTTGCCGAGCATCTCGAAGAAGGTGTGGTG
>CAZEUW010000200.1:0-4250 GCA_964515425.1 uncultured Gemmatimonadota bacterium
CCGCGTCGCGCCCCTGCTGGCCGGCGCGCTCGTCGCCCCCACGCTCGCCGGCGCTGTCGGCCGCCTCGACGCCCGCGGGGCGACGCTGCTCTGCCAGCTCGACGTGGGGCAGGGGGACGCCGCCGTGGTCCGCACCCGCAGGGGGCACTGGATGGTGCTGGACGCCGGCCCGGCGTGGGCGGGCCGCGACGCCGGTCTCCGCGTGGTGGTCCCCTTCCTCCGTCGCCGCGGCGGGCGTCGGGTGGAGCTGCTCGCGCTGTCCCATCCGCACCTCGACCACCTGGGCGGGGCCGCGAGCCTCCTCGCCGAGACCCGCGTCGTCCGGCTGCTGGACCCCGGCAACCCGGTGGCGAGCGACCCCTACGGGGAACTGCTCGACGCGGCCGCCGAGGACGGCGTCCGGTGGGTCGCCGCGGCCGCTGGCGACCGGCTGCGCCTCGACGAGGTCGAGCTGCTCGTGCTGGGGCCGGCGACCGGGCGGAGTGGGGCCGCGCCCTGGCGGGCGGGCGCGCGCGCCGTCAACGACGCGAGCCTGTCGCTGCGGCTTTCGGTGGGCGGGTTCCGCTACGTGAACACGGGCGACGCTCCCGTCGCCGAGGAGCACGCGCTGCTCGGCCGCTGGCCGCCGGACAGCCTGCGGGCGACGGTGCTGAAGGCCGGCCATCACGGCAGCCACACCTCGAGCGCGCCCGCCTGGCTCGCCGCCACGCGCCCGCGGCTGGTCGTCGTCTCGGCCGGTCGGGGCAACCGCTACGGCCACCCGCACGCCGAGGCGCTCGACCGGCTGCGGGCCGCCGCCCCCGACACGATCTGGCGCACCGACCGGGACGGGCACCTGTGCGTCGAGGTGCGTCCGGACGGCGCCTGGCGCCGGGACGGAGAGCGGGGCTGGCGGGAGCCGTGAGCCCCCGGACGACGAACGCCCCGGGAGCCTCGCGGCCCCGGGGCGTCGTCCTGCCTCGCGCGGCCCGGCGACCGGTCCTCGCGGACCGGGTCGCCGGCCGGCGTCAGACCGTCAGAAGTGGTACTGGACGCCGAGCTGCGCGCGGAACTGGAAGGGCGTGAAGCCGACCGGGATCTCCCGGCCGAAGTCGCCCGTGCTCACGGTGATCTCGTTCTCCTCGGAGTCGTAGCCCTCGACGGTGAAGAGGTTGTCCGACTCGAAGACGAACTGGCCGGCGTCCAGCCCGACCCCGTCCAGGACGTTGAAGACGTCGAGGATCACGTCGAACTGCTGGCTGCCGACCGTCTCGAAGCCCTTCTTGAACTTCAGGTCGACGCTGTGCCACCAGGGGTCGGAGCAGGTGTTCCGGGAGATGATCGTGCCGACCGCCTCGGAGAGGCAGTCATGCTCGGCGAGGAGGTTCCTGTAGGACTCCAGGTCGCCGGGCGTCTCGAAGGCGTAGCCGCCCGCGCCCGGGTTGTCCGGGTCGGGCAGGAACGGACGGTCGTTGCCGTCGTTACCGTCGAAGTTGAGGTCGCCGAAGACCGCTGGCGTGTAAGGGTTCCCGGCCTGGGCGCGGTAGATCGCGCTCACGGTGAAGTCGGCCGGCAGCTGCCAGATGGCGTTGGCCACGAAGACGTGCCGCCGCTCGTTCTTCGAGCGGCCCCAGGAGCCCACCGTCTCGTCCCCGGGGTCGCCGAGGAAGTTCGGGTTGCCGGCCGTCGGCGTGTCGAAGAGCAGCGCGTTGGCCGTGCAGCACTCGGTCGAGCTGTTGTCGTACGCCACGTTCAGGGCGTAGTTGGCGGCCAGCCGGACGTTCTCGGTGGGGTTGCCCTGCAGGTCCACCTTGAAGTTCCAGATCCGGGCGTCGCCGTTGCTGACCTGCGTGTACAGCGTCCGCAGCTCGTCCGAGTTGGTCGCCGCCTCGATATCGGCGTCGTCCGGCGAGAAGGTCTCGGGATTCACGAAGACCGGACGGCCGTCGGGCGTGCGGAAGCCCGTTCCGTCGTTGAGGTCGGTGTCGAGGTTGTTGTTGACCGCGCCGAAGAGGTTCGTGGTCCGGGTGTAGATCCCCTGAATCCCGGCCTTCCAGTTGTCGCTCAGGCGCTGCTCGTAGCCGAGGTTCGCCTTGAAGGTGCTGGCCTGCTCGACGTCGTTGCCCCACACCGCGACCTCGGGGATGGCGCCAAAGCAGAAGGCCGCGAAGCCGTCGGCGCTGGTGGGGATGTTCCCGGGCCCGGTCATGTTCCGGTAGTTCTCCCAGCTCGGTCCGACGCAGCCGAAGAAGCTGTTGGGCTGCGGCGTGCTCTGCAGGACGTTGCCGTGCGTGACGCCGGGCATGGGCCCGTAGAAGAGGCCCGCGCCGCCCCGCAGCACCGACGACTCGTCGCCCTCGAGGTCGTAGGTGAAGGACGCCCGGGGACCCCAGTTGTCGTTGTCCTCGGGCACCGTCGTCGGGTTCAGCCCGAAGCTCTCCACCGCGGCCTGGACGTCCGCGTCGGCGATCGGCGGACCTTCGTCCGGATAGCCCGTGCGGTCGTACCGGATCCCCAGGTTCAGCAGCAGCTTGTCGCTGACCTGCCACTGGTCCTGCGCGTAGAAGGAGTAGTTGTTGACCCCGAACTCGGCGAGCGGCGCCGTGGGGTTGTCGGTGGTGGGCAGGAATCGGAAGTAGAAGCCGGACTCCTGCGACTCGAACTCGTCGAGCGAGAAGAAGGTCGTCAGCCCGTTTCCGTTCAGCCAGAACTTGTTGATGATGTTCGTGAAGATGTTGTCCGTGCCGATCTTGAACGTGTGGTCGCCGGCGCTGAGGGTCAGGTTGTTGGTGATCTGGACCTTCTCCTCCTGCAGCCGGTTGTCGAAGGTGATCCCGAAGTTCTCACCTCCGAAGAACATCGACGCGGTCTGACCGTCCAGGTCGGTCGTCCGGATCGTGAAGAAGGGGAGGTCCGAGTTGCCCGGCCGGGGACGGTCCTCGTCCGAGTACTGGACCCGCAGCGTGTTGTAGACGTCGGGGCTGAAGATCGCGTTCCACTCGCCGACCACCGAGAGCGCCTCGTCCAGGAACGTCGAGCCGGCCGTGCGGGCCTCCCGCCCGCTTCCGATGAGCCGGTCGTTCGCGTTCGTGAAGTCCGAGTAGTTGACCCGGAAGGAGAGGCGGTGGTCCGGGTTGACGGTGTAGTCGAGCCGACCGAAGAGGTTCGTCTGGTCCTCGGTCTCGGTGAAGGTCCCGAACTGGTCCTCGATGAAGGAGCGCTCGAAGCCGTAGGTGTCGACCAGGATGTCCTTCATCCGCTGGATCGTGTCCGGCGAGATGTTCGCCCGGACCGGATCGAGCGCGAAGGTCGGCTGGTCGAACTGCTGGAAGTCGCCCGAGGCGAAGAAGTGGAGCTTGTCCTCGACGATCGGGCCCGAGAGGGTCCCGCCGTACTGGAAGGCCTGGAAGTCGGTGGGCTGGGTCCCGTCGAAGTTCTCGGTCGTGAAGGCCTCGTCGCGCCAGAACAGGTGGGCGCTGCCCTGGAACTCGTTCGTGCCGGCCTTGGTCACCGCGTTGACGACGCCGCCGCTGTAGCGGCCGTACTCCACGTCGTAGCCGTTGGTGACGAGCTGGAACTCCTTGATCGACTCGAGCGAGAAGGCGAAGGGCACCCGCGACGAGCCGCGGTTCTCGGCGAAGAAGCTGTTGTTGGCGTCGGCGCCGTCGATCTGGATGTTCGTGCCCGACGTGCGCGCGCCGCCGATCGAGAACTGGCCGCCGGTCGTGATTCCCGGCTGGGGGCTCACGAGACCCGAGAGCTGGATGAAGTCGGTGAAGTCACGTCCCGGGGTCGGCAGGTTCGTGATCTGGTCCTCGCTCACGTTCTCCACGACGCCGCCCTGCGACATGTCGATCTGAGCGGCGCCGCCGACGGTGACCTCGATCCCCTCCGCCTCGACGGGCTGGAGCTCGAGGGTGAGATCGGAGCGCTCGCCGACCGAGACCCGCACGTCCTGCAGCTCGACCGGTTGGTTCGGCGGGAGCTCGGCCCGCACGGTGTAGAGCCCCGGCAGGAGCTGCGGGACGACGAAGCGTCCGGCGGCGTTGGTCAGCACCTCCCGCTCGGAGCCCCGCTCCTGGCTGACCACCCGCACGACGGCGTCGCCGACGGGCTGGCCGGAGGGATCGAGCACGGTCCCCACGATCACGCCCGAGGTCACGCCCTCCTGGGCGTCCGCGGCGGCGGGAAACGAGAAGACCGCGATCATCGTCGCCGCGATCGCGGTGAATCCTAGACGTCTCACGATTCCTGGGATCATTGCCTCACCT
>CAZEUW010000201.1:0-4181 GCA_964515425.1 uncultured Gemmatimonadota bacterium
GAGGGTCCGCCGGGAGGCTCTGGCCCGGCCGCGGGCCCCGGTGCCTCCCGGCCCGCCGCCACGGCCGGCCGGACGCCGTCGGCCTCCGACATCGCGGTCTCGCCCCCGGCCGTCGACGCCGGGTCCGGGGACGCGGCCGCCGACCTGCCCCGCGCCCGGCAGCTCGCCGACGCGGTGCGCCGCGCCGGGAGTCTGGCCCCCGTCGGCCCGAGCTGCCTGACGCAGTCGCTGGCCCTCAAGCAGCTCCTCGACGCGCGGGGCCTGGAGGGGGCCCGCGTCCGGGTCGGCGTCCGCCGGCAGGAGAACCGGTTCGAGGCGCACGCCTGGGTGGAGTACGCCGGCAGGGCGCTGGGCGATCCGGGCGACGCTCCCGGCGACTTCGCGACCCTGGAGGGCCTGGAGGTGGCACCCGACCGATGACCCCGACCACGCACGAGCCCGACCTCGGCCCCGACGACGGGCCGGCGGCCACGAACCGCTACCGGGTCTTCGGCCGATGGCTGGAGACCGAGCTGGCGTTCCCGGAGCTCGTCCCGGAGGGGGCGTCGGAGAACTGCGAGGTGACGGGCGGCGGGGAGGCCGCGGACGGGGCGGCGGCCGGGCGGGCCCGCGGCGGCGTCGGGGACGACCCGCCCTGGACCCTGGAGATCCGTGAAGGCCCGGCGGCGGAGCCTCCGGACGGCCCCCTGCTCGGGGAGGACACGGTGGAGGAGGGCGTGAAGGTGCGGCTCCACCGGGACGGCACGGGGCTGCGCCTGGTCTACGAGGACACCGGGGAGTTCCGGGTGTCGGACGACGGCGCCTCGGTGGCCTGGTGGCCGCCCGGCGGCTCGGTCGAGGAGGGGGACGCCCGGCTCGACGTCCTGGGCCGGGTCCTGCCCCTGGCCCTCCACCAGGCGGGGCTGCTGACGCTGCACGCCAGCGCCGTCGAGACGGCCGACGGAGCGGTGGGGTTCCTGGGCGCCAAGGGTGCCGGGAAGTCGACGCTGGCGCTGCGGCTCTGCCGCTCGGGGGCCCGTCTCCTGACCGACGACGCGCTCCCCGTGGACGCCGGCCCGCCGGCCCGGGCGCTTCCCGGCGTCCCGCGGCTCCGGGTGCGGGAGGACGTGGCCGAGGCCGAAGGGCTGGCGGAGCTCGGGAACGACGTGGTCCGCGACGGCCGCCGGGTCGTGGCCCCCGAGGCGGGGGCGGCCGACGCCGCGCCGCTGTCCGCTCTCTACCTCCTCTCGCCCGTCCCGCCCGAGCGGGCCGACGACGCCGGCGTCGGGAGCGAGCGGCTCCGCGGCACCCGGGCCGTCCTGGCGGTGATGGGCCAGCTCAAGCTCGGCCCGATCCTCGACGGCTGGGCGGCCGACGAGCTGCTCTCGCGCTGCGTCCGGCTGGTCGAGGGGGTGGCGGTCCACCGGCTGGAGGTCCCCCGCGACCTCGGGCGGCTGGACGACGTCGAGGCCTTCCTCCGCGAACGCCATGGCGACCTCCCGGTCGAGTCCCCTGCCGTCGACTGAGCGCTCGCCGGCGGACGCCCGCCGGGACGCGGCGTCGGGGGCCGACGGGCCCGCCGAGACGGTCGTTCGGATCGAGGGGCTGACGAAGAAGTATCCGCGCCGCCGGTCGTGGTCGGAGATCTTCCGGGACCCGCTGGGCGGCTCCCGGCAGACGGTGCTCCACGACATCGACCTCGAGGTGCGCCGCCGGGAGTTCTTCGGGCTCCTGGGCCCCAACGGGGCCGGGAAGACCACCCTCTTCAAGATCCTCTCGACCCTGGTGGCCCCCGACGGCGGCCGGGCCACCGTGGCGGGCCACGACGTCGTCGCCGAGGAGGCGGCGGTCCGGGACGCGCTGGTGCCGGTGATCTCCGACGAGCGGAGCCTCTTCTGGCGGCTCTCGGCGCGGGAGAACCTCGAGCTGTTCGGGGCGCTCCACGGGCTCGCCACGGTCGAGGCCGACCGCCGGATCGAGAGCCTGCTGGGGACGGTCGGGCTGGCCGGGGAGGGTCGGAAGATCGTCGGCGAGTTCTCCTCGGGCATGCGCCAGCGCCTGATGCTGGCCCGCGCCCTCATGGCGCGGCCGGAGGTGCTTCTCCTGGACGAGCCGACCCGGAGCCTCGATCCGCTGGCCGCCCGGGAGTTCCGGGAGTTCCTGCGGGAGGAGATCGCTGGCCGGCTCGGCTGCACGGTGCTGCTGGCCACCCACGACTCCGAGGAGGCGCTCGGGCTCTGCGACCGGGTCGGCGTGCTCGACCGCGGCCGGCTGCTGGAGGTCGGGCGGGCCGAGGAGCTGGCCGAGCGGTACGCCGGCGAGCGCTACCGGGCCTGGGCCCGGGACGTCGACGCGGCGGCGCTGGAGCGGCTGGCCCGGGAGGGGGCGCTGCTCGAGTGGGAGCTGGGGCCGGAGGACGGCGAGGGATGGCGGCGCCTCGACCTGGCGCCGGCCGGGGGGCTGGAGGGCGCCGGCGAGCTCGTCTCCCGCCTCGTCCACGCCGGCGTCACCGTGGGCCGCTTCGAGCGGAGGGCCCTGCCGCTGGCCGATCTCCTGGAGCGGATCATGGACGCCTCCGCCCGTCCGGAGGCCGGCCGATGAGGACGGTCGCCGCGCTGGTCCGGGCCCGGTGGAGGACGGCGATGTCGTACCGCCTCGACTTCGTCTTCTCGCTGGGCGGGCTCCTCTTCTCGGTGATTCCGACCTACTTCGTCGCCCAGGCGCTCCAGCCCACCATGGCGGAGTCGATCCAGGCCGAGGGCGACCACTACTTCCCCTTCGTCATCGTGGGGATGGTGGCGTTCTCGCTGCTCTCCACCGCCGTGAACCGGCTGCCCGAGGCCATCGACTCCTCGGTGCGGACCGGCACGCTGGAGGCGCTCTTCTCCACGTCGGCCGGGTTCCCCGCCATCCTGACCGGCCTCACCGGCTACGGCTTCGTGTGGTCGGCGGTGAAGGGGGCGCTGCTGCTCGTGGCCGCCTGGCTTCTGGGGGCGGAATTCGTCGGCGCCCGGATCCCGGCGGGGGTGCTGATCCTGGCGCTGGTGGTGGTCGCCCACGTCCCCCTGGGCCTCGTCGGGGGGGCGGCGATGCTGGCGTTCCGCACCACGGGCCCGTTCCCCCAGATCGTGCTGGCGTCGTCGGGCCTGCTCGGGGGCGTCTACTACCCGACCCACGTGATCCCGTCGTGGATCGAGCACCTCTCGGCGGCCCTGCCGCTGACCTACGGACTACGGGCCCTCCGGCGGGTGTGGCTCGAGGGCGAGACCCTGGGCCAGGTCGCGGGCGACGTGGGGATCCTCCTCCTCTTCGTCGTGGGCCTCGGCGCGGTGGGATGGACGGCGTTCCGGACCGCGCTGCGGTACGCCCGCCGCACCGGCACCCTGTCCCAGTACTGATCGGAAGAAGGATGGAGGGAGAGGACGGCATGTCGACGGGGGGCGCGACGACGACGGGGACGGCCGCGGGGACGACGACGTCCGGCCCGGCGCCGGCCC
The DNA here is from genome assembly GCA_964515425.1 of uncultured Gemmatimonadota bacterium. Classification (GTDB taxonomy): domain Bacteria; phylum Gemmatimonadota; class Gemmatimonadetes; order Palauibacterales; family Palauibacteraceae; genus CAYVFM01. Next base: position 3,477 of record CAZEUW010000201.1, read on the forward strand.
CTCCCGCGGCCGCCCGGGGCCACGGGCTCCCGGCGGCAGCGGAAGTGCTGCTCTCCACGGTGGCCCCGATCCGGGGGGGCGGGGAGCGCCGCTCGGAGCCGGACGTCGCCGGAGCCCCGGCGCGCGGGGATCGTCGCCCCGGCCCTGTTGTCGACGCCTCGCGCGTCGACTGGTCGCACCTCTACCGGCTTACGGTGCGGGAGCGCGCCGCGGGGGTGCTGTGGCGCCGCCTCGGCGGATGGCTGGAGGACGCCGCCCCCGAGCTCTGGGCCGAGCGCTTCCGCCACCTCGCGTCGGTCTCCGAGTTCCGCCAGCGCCGCCTGCAGCGCCGCCTGGTGGAGACGGTGGCGGCCCTGGACACGGCCGGCGTCCCGGTGCTGCTGCTCAAGGGCGCGGCGCTGTCGCGCACCGTCTACGCCGACCCGGCCGACCGGCCGATGTACGACCTCGACCTGCTCGTGCCCGCCGGCCGGATGGCCGAGGCGCGACGCCGGGCCGAGGCCGTGGGCTGGACCCGGCGCCGCGACCGGTACCCGCCGGGCCGGTACGACGGGCACCCCCACGCGCCCCCGCTGGTGGACGCGGACGACCCGGAGCTGGCGCTCGAGCTGCACACCGACCTCTTCATCGACGGCCACCCGCTGGACTTCTCGGCCCGGGAGCTGGCGTCCGACAGGGGATACGACGCGACGGCGACGTGGTTAG
>CAZEUW010000202.1:0-4164 GCA_964515425.1 uncultured Gemmatimonadota bacterium
CGATCCCCGGACGATCGCCCGGCTCGCCGGCCGCCTCTCCGGGGCCGGCCGCGGCCTCCTCGTGGCCGGCCCGGACCCGGACCCGGAGCGCCTGGGCCCCGCGGCCCGCGAGCTGGCCCGTGCCGCCGGCTGGCCCCTGCTGGCCGACCCGCTCTCCGGTGCGCGGTACGGGGAGGGCGCCGGCGACGCGGCGCTCGGCGCCTACGACCTCTTCCTGCGCTCGGCCGCCGTCCGCGCGCGGCGCCGCCCCGCGCGGGTGCTCCGGTTCGGGGGTCGGCGGACCTCCCGGGTGCTCGAGGACTTCCTCTCCGACGCCCGGCTCCCCGACGGCCGGCCGTCGGAGGGCCGGAGCGTCGAGATCGTGGCCGTCTCCGACCTCCCCCCGTGGCCCGACCACCGGGGCGTGGCCGCGGAGGTGGTCCGGGCCGACCCCGCCTCCCTCTGCCGCGAGCTGGCCGACCGTCTGGCCGGCACCGGCGCCGGCGCACCGGGGCGCTGGCCGGAGGCGTGGCGCGCCGCCGAGGGCGCCGCGAGGGAGGCGGCGCGCGAGGCGGTGGGCCGCACGTTCCTGGAGGGGACGGTCCTGGAGGCGGTGGCCCGCTCTGCGCCGGACGGCGCCACCCTCTTCGTGGGCAGCAGCATGCCGGTCCGGGACCTGGACGCCTTCGGCTTCCCGCGCGACGCGGGGTTACGCATCGTGGGTAATCGTGGCGCGAGCGGGATCGACGGCTCCGTCAGCACGGCCCTCGGCGCCGCCGCGGCCGCCGCCGACGGCGCGCCGGCGATCGCCGTGATCGGGGACCTGGCGCTCCTCCACGACGTCAACGGCCTGCGGGCCGCCTCGGCCCACGGGATCCCGCTCGTCGTCGTGGTGGTCCAGAACGACGGCGGCGGCATCTTCCACCTCCTGCCGATCCGGGAGCACGAGCCCCACTTCGAGCCCTACTTCGCGACCCCCCACGGGCTGGACCTCCGGCACGCGGCCGAGCTGTACCAGGTCCCCTTCCGGCGGCTCGACGTGCCCCCCGACGCGACGGGCGGCTCGACGGGAGGGGGCGACGCCGCGCTGGGCGAGCGGCTCCGCGAGGCCCTCGAGCGGGAGCTGGAGGAGGCCGTCGCCGCCGCCGGCCCGCGCCTGATCGAGGTGCCCTCCGACCGGGAGGCGAACCGGACGCGCCGCGAGGAGGCGGTCCGGTCCGCGGCGGCCGCGGCCGAGGAGGCGCTGGCGGGCTGAACCGATCGGCGCCGGCCGACACCGGCTGGCGCTCGCCCGGGTGCACGCGGGGCGCTCCATCCCCTATCATGAGCCTCCGTCCCGCACGATCCGACGCCAGATCCGACGCCAGATCCGCCCCGAGATTCGCCCCGAGATCCGACCCGACTGCCGCGCATCGATCCGACAGGAGAAGAGGATGAGCGACATCTACTGGACGTCCGACGCCGAGTGGGAGGCGGCGGGCGACTACGAGGACATCACCTATCACAAGAGCGGCGAGGGCATCGCCCGCATCGCCTTCGACCGGCCCGAGGTCCGCAACGCCTTCCGGCCGGACACCCTCTTCGAGCTGGAGGAGGCGTTCGACGACGCCCATCAGGACCGGGAGGTCGGCGTGATCCTCCTCACCGGCAACGGGCCGGCCGAGGACGGCGGATGGGCCTTCTGCAGCGGGGGCGACCAGAAGGTGCGGGGCGACTCCGGTTACGTGGGATCGGACGGCGTGCCCCGGCTGAACGTGCTGGAGCTTCACCGGAAGATCCGGACGATGCCGAAGGTCGTGATCGCCCTCGTGCCCGGCTACGCGATCGGCGGCGGCCACGTGCTGCACGTGGTGTGCGACCTCACGATCGCCTCCGAGAAGGCCGTCTTCGGACAGACCGGCCCGAAGGTCGGGAGCTTCGACGGGGGCTTCGGGGCGGCGACCCTGGCCAGCATCGTCGGCCAGAAGAAGGCGCGCGAGATCTGGTACCTCTGCCGCCAGTACTCGGCGGAGGAGGCGCTCGCCATGGGGCTGGTGAACACCGTCGTCGAACACGAGGACCTGGAGCAGGAGGGCGTGGACTGGGCCCGCGAGATCCTGGCCAAGAGCCCGATCGCCATCCGCTTCCTGAAGGCCGGCTTCAACGCGGACCTCGACGGCCAGACCGGCCTGCAGGTGCTCGCGGGCGACGCCACGATGCTCTTCTACATGACCGAGGAGGGCCAGGAGGGCCGCGACGCCTTCGTCGACAAGCGCGAGCCCGACTTCGGGCGCTTCCCCTGGAGGCCGTGACGGAGGGCCGGCCGGGACGCCTCGAGCTCTGGGCCCACGCGGCGCGTCCGCACACCCTCCCCGCGTCGGCGGCCCCGGTGCTGGCCGGCGGGGGCCTGGCCCTGTCGGAGGGCGTCTTCGCGCCGCTCCCCTTCGCCGCCGCGCTCGCCGGGGCCGGCCTGCTCCAGATCGGCGCCAACGTCGCCAACGACTACTTCGACGGGGTGCGCGGCACCGACCGGCAGAAGCGGAGCGGCTTCGTCCGCGTCACCGGCTCGGGGCTCGTCCCGCCCGAGCGCGTGCGGCGCTGGATGCTCGGCGTCTTCGCCCTCTCCCTGGTGCCGGGCGCGTACCTCGTGTGGGTCGGCGGATGGCCGATCCTCGCCGTGGGCCTGGCCGGGATCCTGGCCGCGCTGGCCTACACCGGCGGGCCCTGGCCGTACGGCTACCACGCGCTGGGCGAGCTCTTCACCTTCGTCTTCTTCGGGCTGGTCGCCGTCGCCGGGACGCACTACGTGCAGAGCCTCCGATGGTCGGCCGCCGCCCTGCTGGCCGGCGCGGGCGTCGGCGCCCACTGCACCGCGATCCTCGTGGTGAACAACCTCCGCGACCTCGACACCGACGCCCGCGCCGGCAAGCGGACCCTCGCGGTGGTGCTGGGACCGGAGGGGACCCGCTCCCTGTACGTCCAGCTGCTCGTGATGGCCGCGCTGGTCCCGCTCGTCGGCGCCGCGGCCCTCGGGTGGAGCCCCGGCGCGCTGGCGGCGTGGGCGGCGACGGCCGCCGTCGTCCCGGCCGCCCGGACCGTCCTCGGAGGCGGGAGCCCGGGCGAGCTGGACTCCGCGCTCGAGACCACGGCCCGGACCCTCCTGCTCTACGGCCTGCTGCTCGGCGTCGGGGTGAACCTGTGACCCGCCGCGGCGACCCGCTCCGCGACGCCGCCCGGGAGCGCCCCGACGCGACGGCGCTGGAGAGCGAGCTGGGGGCGTGGAGCTACCGCGAGCTCGACGAGGCCGCCGACGCGCTGGCGGTCCGGCTCGCGGGGGCGGGCGTCGCCACCGGCGACCGGGTGGCGTGCCTGCTCGAGTCGGGCGTCGCCGCCGCCGTCGCCCTGCACGGCGTGCCGCGGTGCGGGGCGTCCGTGGCGCCCCTGCACGTCGGATGGACCGAGCCGGAGCTGGAGGACTACCTCCGCCGCCTCCGTCCCCGCGTCCTCCTCGCGGACGCCGACACGGCGCCTCGCTCGGCGGTCCTGCTCGGCTCCTCCGGCCTGCTGGTGCGGCTGGGTCCGCCGCCGCGGAGCGAGGAGGCCGTGGGAGGCGACGCCGCGGGAAGCGACGCTGCGGGAGGCGACGCCGCCGCCCGCGACGGGCCCGACGCGGCGGAGGGCGACGGTCCGGGCGTGCCGCTCGACGAGCTTCCGGCGACCGGGGACGCCGACGAGCTGCCGGGCCCCGATCCGGAGGCCGAGCACACCGTGCTCGCCACCTCGGGCACCGCGGGCCGGCCGAACGGCGTCCGGCTCTCGCTGGCCAACCACCTGGCGTGCCAGCGCGCGTGCGCGGCCCGGATGGAGCTCGGTCCCGAGGACCGGTGGCTGGCGTCGCTCTCGCCCGCGCACGTGGGCGGGGTCGCGCTCGTCCTGCGGGCGGCGGTCACCGGCGCGCGCCTCGTCCTCAGGGGAGGCTTCGACAGCGAGGAGTTCCTCGCCCTCGCGGAGGAGGGCACGATCACGCACGCCTCGCTCGTGCCGACCATGCTCCGCCGTGCGCTTCGGGCGCGGGGCGGGCGGCGGGCGCCCGCCGCCCTGCGGGGCCTGCTGATCGGGGGCGACGCGGCCGACGCCGACGCCCTCCGGGCGGGGCTCGATCGGGGATGGCCGCTCCATCCCCCCGACGGCCTGACCGAGGCCGCC
>CAZEUW010000203.1:0-3789 GCA_964515425.1 uncultured Gemmatimonadota bacterium
CCCGGTGCTCTTCCTGGAGCACAAGCATCTCTACCGGCAGACCTACAACAAGGCCGCTTATCCCGGGCCCGACTACATGGTGCCCTTCGGGAAGGCGAGCGTGGTGCGGGAGGGGAGCGACCTGACCGTGGTCACCTACGGGGCGCTGGTGCAGCGGACGATCAAGGCGCTCCGCCAGCTCGAGAAGGAGGGGAACGGCGTGGACGCCGAGGTCATCGACCTCCGGACGCTGAGCCCGCTCGACACGGAGACGATCGCCGACTCGGTGAAGCGGACGAACAAGGTGCTGGTGGCCTACGAGGACCCGAGGTCGTGGGGCTTCGGCACCGAGATCGTCTCGCGCATCAACGACGAGGTGTTCGAGTGGCTGGACGGCCCGGTACGGCGGGTGGCCGCCGAGGACACCTTCGTCGGCTACGCCCCCAGCCTGGAGAACGCGATCCTGCCGCAGGTGGAGGACGTCGCCGAGGCGATCGCGGACCTGCACCGCTACTGATCCGCCGGCCGCTCCAGCCCGCGGCCGGTTCGTGACCCTCCTCCCGCACGGGACGTCGATTACATGTAAGTTGGTCACGTGCCCCTGGGGTAGGGGGCCGCAGTCACCCGGGTGGAGGCGATCGAGATGGCTACACCTGTCAACATCACCGTCGACTCCGAGTCGAAGCTCCTCTACGTGCTGTACGACGACGGCAGCGTGGACGCGATCCGCTCGGTGCCCGAGCCGCACGCCCCCGAGCCCGAGTGGCGCGAGGTGGCGCCCCCCAACCCGAAGGCCCTCGCGGAGCAGCTGGCGGGGAGCTGAGCCGGACAGGACCGGATCGGCTGCGGGCTCAGTCGTTCCGCGCTCGCCACCCCCGAATGTCCGCCACCAGCTCCGCCCGCTCCACGCCGGGGCCGAGGACCTCCCGGTGCCGCTCGACCGACACGTCGAAGTGCGGCAGGTCGTGGCTGCGGTCGATCCATTCGGGCTTCAGGCCGTGCTCCCGTCCCCAGGCCACGAGCTCCTCGATCGAGCGGTCGCTGTAGACGTGGCAGAGGCGGTCGCCCACCTCGGCCCCGAGCTTCGGGACGTCGGTGCGGGCGGTGTGGTAGTGGAACTTGATCATCTCGCGCCGGGACCGGCCGCCGCCGTCCTCATCCGGTCGCGACGAGGAAGACGCCCGCCAGGAGCACGACGGTGGCCGCGGCCCTCCGCCCCGTCGCCTCCTCCTCGAACCAGGCGCCGCCGATGAAGACGGCCAGCAGGGTGCCGCTCCGCTTGATGGCCAGCACGTAGGCGGCCAGCGCCAGCCGCAGCGCCTCCATCTGCGCCACGAACATGGCCGCGAAGATCAGCCCCTGGATCGCCAGCGCGCCGGGGCCGCGGCGGAGGGCGGCGCCGAGCGAGGCCGTCCCGCCCGCGTCGGCCGCGCCGGTCGTGCTCGACCCGCCGTCCTCGGAGCTCCCACCCTCCCGCGCTCCCTCGCCCTCGGCCGCCGGAGCCTCTCCGCCGGCCCGCAGCGCCGCCGGCAGGAAGCCCAGCCCGAGCCCCAGCGACAGCGCCGCCCCGTAGAAGGAGGGCGAGGAGCCGAGCACGGCGACCCGGTCGACCGTGCCGGTGATCGCCCACAGGGCGGCGACGCCGAGCATGCGACGGGCCGCCGGGTCGCCGGCCAGCGCGCGGAGGGGAGCCAGGGGCGAGCGGTCGTCCCCGCGGAGCTGCAGCAGGTAGACCCCGGCCACCACCAGCGCGATGCCGAGCACCCCCCGGATCGCGGGCGTGTCGCCCAGCAGCAGCCACTCCACCGGCACCACCAGCGCCGGGGTCACGGCCAGCAGGGGATAGGTGACCCCCAGGTCGCCGTCGCGGAGCGCCGTCACGTACATCCGGAAGGCCACGAGGTGGATGGCGAGGTTGACCGCGAGCGCCCACCAGAAGGAGGTCTCCACCTCCGGCAGCCCCCGGAGGAGGGCGTAGGCGGCCAGCAGGGGGAAGGAGCAGCCGAAGATGGCCCAGGTGGCCACCGGGGTGGAGGTCCACCCGGTGAGTCGCTTCGTCCACGCCCCCTGCAGGGCGTAGGCGGTGGCGGCCCCCGCCGCGAGGAGGGCCCACGTCAAGCCGGTCTCAGCTCTCCCATCTGTCTCGCAGCCGGCCCGGGACCAGCTCCTCCAGCCGGTCGCGGTCGCCCGGCGCGAGGTACGGCTCGAGGCTCCTGAGCACGGCCAGCGTCAGGGCGTCCACCTCGTCGTCGTCCAGGTCGGGCATGCGGCGCCGGACCACGCCCAGGAAGTCGGCGGAGCGCTCGCCGTTCGGGTCGCGATGGTCGCGAAGGCAGTTGAAGAGGGACGGCTTCCAAACGGTCTCGAGCTCGCCCGGGAGCAGCTCGGCGACCTCCCTGCAATGCGCCTCGCCGTTGCCGTACATGAGGCCGCAGAAGACGGCGCGGACCGCCTCGAGGGTGTGGTCGCGGTCACTGAAAGTCGCGTGGCGCTGGACCTCTTCGAGGAATTCGCCCATGGCGTCGCGTGTGGGTGAGCCTGACGTCCGCGTCCCCCCCGGGGCCGCGAGCAGGGGCCGAAGCCCGGCCCTCCGCTACCAGAGCGGGTGCAACGCCTGTGCCGGGCTCAGCCGCCGTGGGTGTGCTCCCCCTCGGACCCGCTCCTCTCGCCGGCGGGTTCGCCGTGCCCGGACGAGCCGGCCGCGTCGCCCTCCTCCGACGGGGCGGCGGCGTGTCCCCCGTGGCCGTGCCCGGACAGCTCCTCGGGCGCCATCACGTGGTTCATCAGGTCCTCGCGGTAGTCGGGGTCCGACCGGTCGAGCGCCGGCCACTCGGCGCCGTCGGCGGGGGCCACGACGCCCGCGATCACGCCCATCCCGCCGAGCGGCGACGGCTCGTCGGTGGGGTTGTGGTAGACCACCTCCGCGCGGTAGCGGTGGTCGCTCCGGATCAAGATGCCGCCCCCCCACCAGAACCGGCCCATGGGGACGCTGAAGACCCGTCCCGACGCGGACCTGTTCGGCTCGGCGTCCCAAAGCACCTCGCCGGTCGTGAGGTCGATCAGGCGCAGCCGCTCGGCGTAGTCGTGCACGTGTCCCCCCGCCCCGAGGATGCGGGCGTCGACGGCGGGGCTCCCCTCCCACGCCTTCACGATGCGGCCCGGCGGGACGGCGAAGTCCTTGAGGCCGACCGGCCCGGTGACGTCGAGGTAGAAGGGGTAGACGGCACGGGGGTGCACGAGCCGGTCGCCCCTGGCCAGGTAGTGCAGACGCACGCGGAGGTAGGCCTCCGGGTAGTCGGTTCCCGTCGAGTTGGCGAACATCGCCGAGACCATGAAGCGGTCGCCCTCGGCGAAGGGGACCCCCACGACCGGCGGGAGCATCGCCTTCCGGGTCTCGCGCCCCGCGGCGAGGAAGCGCCGGGGGGTCGCGTCGAAGAGCTTCCGGTGGTCGGGATCGACGAAGTTGACGTGGTGGAGGAGCGGGTCGGGCAGGACCTCACCCTCCGCGTTGGTGATCCGCCAGTCGTAGCCCCGGAGCCAGCCGCCCGCCGGCATCCGGACGATCTGGACCCGCGAGCGCAGGTGCGGCATGCCGTCGGTGAGCTCCACCGGCCCGACCACCACCTCGACCACCCGCTCGTCCGGGTGGTGCTCCACCGAGACCAGCTCCGAGGAGGTGTGCGGGATCGGTGGCAGGTCCCCGCCGTCCTGACCGGCGAGTGCGGACGTGGCCGTCGCCAACGCGAGGAGCGGGGCGGCGGCGAGCGTGAGCGTGCGCATCAGGGACGCGGATCGACCTCTTCGGCGACC
>CAZEUW010000203.1:3799-4149 GCA_964515425.1 uncultured Gemmatimonadota bacterium
ACGAGCTGCTCGTCCTCGTACTGATCGAGGACGTCGTCGGCGGGGACGTCCTCCTCGAGGCGCAGCCACGTCTCCCGGGGGACGAGGTCCCCGGCCTCGACCGGCTCGAAGCGGACGCGCGCGAGGTGCCAGCCGTCCTTCTCGACCCGCTCGGCCTCCTCCGCCAGAGCGATCACCCGCCAGCGTGCTCCGTCCGTCACGATCTCGCGTTCCACGATGCCTCCCGGCCCGCGTCCCTGAGGAGGCCCTCCGTCAGGGAGGCGGCACGTCGAAGTGCTCGTAGTTCTTCGTGAGGAACTCCTGCCACTTCTCCGGGACCTCGTCGTCGGGGAAGATGGCCTCGACCGGGC
>CAZEUW010000204.1:0-4147 GCA_964515425.1 uncultured Gemmatimonadota bacterium
TCACGTAGGAGATGACGAAGCGGAGGTTGGCGGTGACCAGGCGCTGCGCCGCCTCGCGGTCGCCCTCGCGGGCACGGCGGGCGATCTCCATCTCCGTCTCGCGGTTCTCGATCAGGGGATACTTCTCGACGTCCTTCAGGTACTGGTCGAAGGAGTCGAGCTGCTCGGTGGAGGTGGGGAACGAAGCCATCCGTGACCTGGGCTGGTTGCGGTGTGCCGCCGGAGCGACTGATGCATACCAGCCCCCTGAACGGTTGTTCCCGCCCGTGAGCCCGCCCGCGAGAGGGGCGGGCGCGGCGTCAGCCTCCTCCCGACCCCGCTCCCGACGACACCCGGAAGTCCGCCACTCTCAGGTCCAGGCCGTGGTTGGCGCGGATGCCCGCGAAGCCCGACGCGCGAACCATCGCCTCGGCCAGGGGAAGGCTGTCGACCGCCTGCCCGTTGGCCGAGAAGACGAGGTGCTCCGAGCCCGCGCGGACGCTCAGCTCGTTGGACGGCGGCCCGCCGGCGTCGCTGCTGGACCGCACCGCTCCGTGCTCGGTCCAGTCCACGAGGGTGTGCGTCTCCCCGCCCGCCCGGTGCTTGAGCAGGTAGCGGCCGTCGTGGCGGACCAGGAAGTAGAGGTAGTCCTGCCCGGCCCCTGTGAGATCGCGGCCGCCCACGAAGAGCCCGAACGCCTCCGGCCGCTCGGGCACCGAGACCAGCTCGAAGGTGGCGCCGACGGTGAAGGGAGCGCTCACGCTGTCCGAGCCGCGCCACAGGATGGCGCGGGGGCCCGGACGGATCCGGAGTGTCTCGCCGGCCGTGTCGACGGAGACCGCAGAGAGCCCGGTCGCTCCCTCGTCGGTGCGCGCGTTCCAGGTCGTCGCCGCGGCGTCCGCCCCGGCCGTGTCGGTCCCGACGGCCGCCGTGTCGGACGCGGAGGTCTCGTCGCCTCCCGTCTGCTCGCCGGCGCAGCCCGCGAGCAGCACCGCGATCGCGATCATCGTCGTTCCTCTTCGCATGACGTACCTCCTCGGATGAGCGGGTGGGGTCGCCTCTGCGGTCCTTTCCCTGCACCGCCCGTTCCAAGCCTTCCGATCGGGACCGCGCCTGTCGGGCCGGCCACGGCCGGATAGCTTGGTCACCCGCCCCCGTCGGGGCCCGCGACGCTCGACCACCGATATGAGCGAGAGGAGGTCCGATGACCGACGCCACGAGGGCGCGCCACCTGCGCTGGGACGCGATCCCGCTGGAGCGCGTGACCGACGCCATCTCCCGACGCCTCGTCACCGGCGAGCGCGCGATGCTCGCCCACGTGCACCTGGACGCCGGGAGCGTGGTGCCCCGCCACTCCCACGAGAACGAGCAGTTCACCTACATCCTGGAGGGCGCGCTCCGCTTCCGGCTCGGCGACGAGGACCCGGAGGAGCTGGTCGTGAGCGCGGGCGAGGTGCTCCACATCCCCTCCGGCGTCCCGCACGAGGCGGAGGCGCTCGAGGACACCCTCGACCTGGACGTGTTCTGTCCGCCCCGACAGGACTGGCTCGACGGCACCGACGACTACTTCCACGAGGAGGCCTGAGGTGGAGCTGGGAATCGAGGGAAGGACCGCCCTGGTCGCCGCTTCGAGCCGGGGCCTGGGACGCGCCGTCGCCGGAACGCTGGCCGCGGAGGGCGCCGACCTGGTGCTCTGCGCCCGTGGGGAGGAGGACCTGGAGGCGGCCGTCGCCGAGATCCGGAGCGAGCACGACGTCCGGGCGATCGGCGTCCCGGCCGACCTGGACCGCCGGGAGGAGGCGGAGGTCGTGGTCGAGGCCGCGCGGGACGCCTTCGGGGGGGTCGACATCCTCGTCACCAACTCCGGAGGCCCGCCGCCCGGCCCGTTCGAGGAGCACGAGCCCGAGGCCTGGCGCGGCGCCTACCACGGGCTGCTCGAGAGCGCCGTGGTGCTGATCCGTGGCGTGCTGCCCGGAATGCGGGAGCGCGGGTGGGGCCGGATCGTGCTGATCACCTCGATCGCGGTCAAGCAGCCCGTCGACGGGCTCGTCCTCTCCAACAGCCTCCGGGCCGCCGTCACCGGGATGGCCAAGACGCTCTCCAACGAGGTGGCCGCCGACGGCGTCACCGTGAACACCGCGCTCCCGGGCTACACGTCCACCGAGCGGCTCGACGCGCTGGCGGAGCGGATCGCCCGCGACGAGGGAATCGAGCCCGAGGAGGCGGCCGACCGGTGGCGCCGGCAGATCCCGGCCGGCCGGCTGGCCGACCCCTCCGAGTTCGCCGACGCGGTCGCGTTCCTCTGCTCGGAGCGCGCGGCCTACGTGACCGGCGCGGCGCTCCCCGTGGACGGGGGCTGGATCCGCTCGCTCGTCTGACACGGTCTGAAACCGGGGGCACCCCCCCGCCGTAGGGCCTCCCGTGCCGGGCGTCCCGCCCGGTCCCGACCCGTGCGGGAGGCCGCCGTTGGACATGCCGTTCGAGAGCCGGATGGACGTCGCCGTCGAGAGCGGCCCGGACCGGCGTCGCTGGTGGTACGTGGCCGGCGGCGTCGTCGCCGTCGCCCTGGCCACCGCGGCGCTCGTCCGGCTCGACCCCGCCGTCCCCACCGTCGAGCGCGCCGCCGTCCTCGTCGGCACCGTCGAGCGCGGGACGCTGGTCCAGCAGGTGCGCGGTCCCGGCACGCTGGTCCCCGAGCGCGTGAGGATCGTCTCCGCGCTCACCGCGGGACGGGTCGACCGCGTCCTCGCCGAGCCGGGCGAGACCGTCGAGTCCGGGACGGTCCTGGTGGAGCTCTCGAACCCCGACGTCGAGCTCGAGGCGCTGCAGGCGCAGCAGCAGCTCACGGCGGCGCACGGCGAGCTCATGGAGCTGCGGCGGTCGCTGGGCACGGAGCTGCTCGAGCAGGAGGCGGCGGTCGCCACGGCCCGGGCCGACTGGCTCGACGCCCGGCGGCAGGCGCTGGTGGATTCCAGCCTGGCCGCCCGTGAGCTCATCTCCCGCAACGAGGCGCTCCGCTCCCGGGAGCGGGCCGACGCCGTGTCGGAGCGGCTCCGGGCCCAGGAGGGCCGGACGCAGCTGCTCCGCGAGACGATGGAGGGCCAGATCCGGGTGCAGGAGGAGCAAGTCCGCCGCCTCCGCTCGATTCGCGAGTACCAGGACCGCCGCGTCGCTTCGATGCGCGTGACGGCCGGCGAGGAGGGCGTGCTCCAGGACCTCACGCTCGAGGTGGGCCAGTGGGTGCAGTCGGGCACCGTGCTGGCACGGGTGGCCCGGCCCGGAATGCTCGAGGCCCACCTCCGCATCCCCCAGACGCAGGCCCGCGACGTCCAGCCCGGACAGCCGGCCGACGTCGACACCCGCCGGGAGACGATCCCCGGCCGCGTGAAGCGGGTGGATCCCAACGTCCAGAACGGCTCCGTCCTCGTCGAGGTCACCCTGGAGGGCGAGCTGCCCGCCGGCGCGCGTCCCGACCTCAGCGTGGACGGCGCCGTCGAGGTCCGCCGACTGGAGGACGTCCTCCACGTGCAGCGGCCGCCCGCCGTGCAGGCCGACAGCCGTGTCGGCGTCTTCGTGCTCGACGCCGACGGAGGGTCCGCCCGTCGCACCAGCGTGCGCTTCGGCGCCGGATCGGTCGACCGCATCGAGGTCGTCGAGGGCCTGGAGGAGGGGGACCGCGTCGTCGTGTCGGACATGAGCCAGTGGAACGACCAGGAACGGGTTCGCATCAACTGACGAGGGAGGATTCACCATGGACGGCACCACCAGCGGGACCGAGGACCGGCCGGGCAGCGACGGCGACGGCCTCCTGATCGAGATGGAGGGCATCGGCCGCGTCTTCCGGACCGACGAGGTCGAGACGCACGCCCTGTCCGACGTCGCGCTCCAGGTGCGCGAGGGCGAGTTCCTCTCCATCGCGGGTCCGTCGGGCTGTGGAAAGTCGACGCTCCTATCCTTGCTGGGCCTGCTGGACGCCCCCACCGCCGGCTCGTACCTGCTCGACGGCAAGGCGGTCGCGGGCCTGTCGAGCTCGCAGCGGGCCCTGATCCGGAATCGCCACATCGGCTTCGTCTTCCAGGCGTTCAACCTGATCGGCGACCTGAACGTCCGTGAAAACGTCGAGCTGCCGCTCGGCTACCGGGACATGCCGGCCGCCGAGCGGCGCCGG
>CAZEUW010000205.1:0-4145 GCA_964515425.1 uncultured Gemmatimonadota bacterium
CATGGGCACCGAGGCGGCGCTGACCTACACCTCCTGCTGGAACGCCAACGAGGGGTTGTTCGAGCCCCTGCTGGGCGCGGACGACGTGATCGTGAGCGACGCCCTCAACCACGCCTCCATCATCGACGGCATCCGGCTCTGCCGGCAGGTGCACGGCACGGACCTGAAGGTCTACCAGCACATGGACATGGCTGACCTGGAGGCCACGCTGGCCGCGTGCGACGACTACCGGCACCGGCTCGTTTTCACCGACGGCATCTTCAGCATGGAGGGCGAGATCGCCCCGCTGCCCGAGATCCGGGAGCTGTGCGACGCGTACGACGCGATCATGGCCGTCGACGACTCCCACGCGACCGGCGTGCTGGGCGAGACGGGCGGCGGCACGCCCGAGCACTTCGGCATGCACGGGGAAGTGGACATCGTGACTTCGACGCTCGGGAAGGCGCTCGGCGGCATGGCGGGCGGCTTCACCGCCGCGAGCGAGGCGGTGGTCGAGTACCTCGTCCAGAACTCCCGCACCCAGCTCTTCACCAACGCGATCCCGCCCCACTCGGCCGAAGGGGCGCTGGCCGCGATCCGCCACCTGCGCGCTCACCCCGAGCTGCTGGAGATGCTCCGCGACAACACGGCCTACTTCCGGCGCGAGCTGGAGGCGATGGGCTACGAGCCGATCCCCGGCGAGACGCCCATCGTCCCCATCGTCGTCGGGGACACCGCCGACGCCATCGCCCTCAGCGACCGTCTGCTGGAGCGGGGCGCCTTCGTGATCGGCTTCGGCTACCCGGTGGTCGCGAAGGGCGAGGCTCGCATCCGCTGCCAGGTGTCGGCCGCCCACGAGCGGGAGCACCTCGACGCCGTCCTCGACGCGATGCGCGAGATCGGCCGCGACCTGGAGCTGATCCCGTGAGCGGCGCGACCGGCAAGCGGGCCCGGCTCTACGACCTCCGCTACGGCCACGGGGTCGGCAACGGGACGATGGTGATCCTCCCGATCGACCACGGCCTCGAGCACGGCCCGATCGACTTCCTCCCCAACCCGCCCTCCGCCGACCCGGACTTCCAGCTCGACCTGGCGCTCCGGGGCGGCTGCAACGCGATCGCCTGCCAGATCGGCTTCGCCGAGCGCCACTGGCCGCCCTACGCCGGGCGGGTCCCCCTGGTCCTCAAGCTCAACGGCAAGACCGGTGTCCCCTCCGACGAGGAGGCCCACTCGCCGCTGAACGCGAGCGTCGAGGACGCGGTCCGGCTCGGCGCCCACGCCGTGGGCTACACCCTGTACGTGGGCTCGCCGCTCCAGTCCCGACACCACGAGGACCTGGCCGGGGTGCGGGCCGACTGCGTACGCTGGGGCATGCCGCTGATCGTCTGGGCCTATCCGCGCGGGTCGGCCATCGACGCGCGCGGCGGCCGGAGCTCGCTGTACGCGGTCGACTACGCGGCCCGCGCCGCCATGGAGCTGGGGGCCGACGCCGTGAAGCTCGACCTCCCCCGGAAGGGGCCCTGGGACGAGGACATGCCCGAGGCCTACCGCGAGCTGGATTGGGACGAGGAGGAGGGGGCCCGGCGCGTGACGGCCTCGGCGCAGGGCGTGCCGGTGCTCGTCTCCGGCGGGAGCCGCGGGGACCCGGACGAGGCGGTCCGCAAGGCCCGGATGGCCATGCGGGCCGGGGCCGCGGGGCTCATGTTCGGGCGCAACCTGTGGCAGCGTCCGATGGACGAGGCGCTGGAGGTGCTGGAGCGGATCCGCGCGCTGATGTCCGAGCACCCCTCGTGACGGAGGTGACGATGGAGCCCAGGAGGAAGGTGATCGCGCCCTCGGTGCTGGCCGCCGACTACGCGCGTCTCGGCGAGCAGGTGGCCGAGGCTGAGGCGGCCGGCGCCGAGTGGTTCCAGTTCGACGTGATGGACGGCCACTTCGTGCCGAACATCAGCATCGGCCTGCCGGTGCTGCGCTCCCTCCGGGCGGTGACGGACGCCTACCTCGACGTGCACCTGATGATCGACGAGCCGGAGGCGTTCCTCGCGCCCTTCGCCGACGCGGGCGCCGACCTGATCACCGTCCACCAGGAGGTCACGCCGCACCTTCACCGCGAGATCCACGAGATCCACCGGCTGGAGTGCGCGGCCGGCGTGGCGATCAACCCGTCCACCCCCGCCTCGACGCTGACCGAGGTCGTGCCCCTGGTCGACCTGGTGCTGGTCATGACGGTGAACCCGGGCTTCGGCGGCCAGGAGTTCATCCGCGAGGCGCTGGAGAAGGTGCGCGAGGTCCGCCGCATGGCGCTGGAGGCGGACCGGCCGGAGCTGTGGATCCAGGTGGACGGGGGCATCGCCCCGGAGACGGCAAGCGAGGCGGCCGAGGCGGGGGCGGACGTGCTGGTGGCGGGCTCCGCCGTCTTCCGCGGACCCGGCTCGATCGAGGAGAACTACCGGGCGCTGCGCGAGGCCGTGGCGACCACGGTGTGAGACACGGCGTGAGGAACCTCCGGGGCGGCGCGGGGCTTATCATTAGGTGAGACCATGACCGCATCCGCCGAAGCGAGCCGACGCCCTCCGGTCCGACGCCGGGATCCGGTGTGTCGGTGTCGCACCTGTACCGGGGGGATCCCCCCCGACGGACGGCGGCCGCGGTAGGCACCAGCGGTTCCGGGAGGGACCGCGCCGAGAACCAGGAAGAGAGCCGCGGGCCGCTGCCCGCGGCTCTTCGTGTTTCCGGACGGATCTCGGGCACACCGAGGTCCGGAGCCGAGCCGATCACCCGACGCACCCCGAGGAGCGCGCCGTGACCCCTCCCACCGACATCCGGACCGACGCCGCCTCCGGCCCGCGGGAGCGGGCCGCCGGGGGAGGTGCGGGTCGGCCGATGCCCGAGGGCCTTCGGGCGCTGGGCGAGGCGATCGGCGGAACGCCGCTGCTGCCCCTCCCCTCGCCCCGTCCCGGGGTGCGGATCCTGGGCAAGGCGGAGTGGACGAACCCCGGCGGCTCGGTGAAGGACCGTCCGGCCTGGACGATGGTCCGCGAGGCGTGGCGGGAGGGGCACCTGCCCGGGCGCCGCCTGCTCGACGCCAGCTCGGGCAACACGGCCATCGCCTACGCCATGCTGGGCGCCGCCGGGGGCTTCGGGGTGACCCTCTGCGTGCCGGAGAGCGCCAGCGAGGAGCGCATCCGCACGCTGGAGGCCTACGGCGCCGACCTCCTCCTCACCGACCCGATGGACGGGAGCGACGGGGCGATCCGGCGGGCCCGCGAGCTGGCCGAGGAGCGGCCGGACCGCTTCTGGTACGCCGACCAGTACGACAACCCGGCGAACCCGCTGGCGCACCGCGAGGGCACCGGGCCCGAGATCTGGCGCGACACCCGGGGCGGCGTGACCCACCTGGTGGCGGGGCTGGGCACCACGGGCACGCTCGTGGGGGCGGGCGGCTGGCTCCGGGAGCGGCGGCCGGACGTCCGGCTGGTGGGCGTGGAGCCCGACGCCCCGCTGCACGGCATCGAGGGGCTCAAGCACCTCGAGACCGCGATCCGGCCGGCGATCGTCGACGACGGCCTCCCGGACGTCCGGCTGGCGGTGGCGACCGAGCGGGCGCAGGAGGCGGCGCGGCGGCTCGCCCGCGAGACCGGCCTCTTCGCCGGGGTCTCCTCCGGCGCGGCGTGGGCGGCGGCGCGCGAGGTGGCCGAGGGCCTCGAGGAGGGCAGGATCGTCGTGATCCTCCCCGACGGCGGGGGACGCTACCTGAGCGAGCGGTGGTGGACCGAATGAGCGGCCCTGCGCGGCTGGTGCTGCCCGAGGCTCTGGCCGGGGAGCTGGCCGAGCGGGCGCGTGCCGCCTACCCGCGCGAGGCGTGCGGCGTGCTGCTGGGCCGCGTCCGGGGCGCGGACCGGGTCGCCGCGCTGCTCGAGGCGGCGGAGAACCGCTGGGAGGGCCGGGACGACCGCTACCTGGTCGATCCGGGCACGCTCCGGCGGCTGATGGACGAGGAGGCCGGGGGCGGCGACCGGATCCTCGGCTTCTACCACTCCCATCCCGACGCCGAGCCGGTCCCCTCGGCCACCGACCGGGAGCTGGCGTGGCCCTGGTACCTCTACCTCATCGTGCCCGCCGGCGAGGCGGGGGCGGGGCCCGGTCGGGCCTGGCAGCTCGACGGA
>CAZEUW010000206.1:0-3963 GCA_964515425.1 uncultured Gemmatimonadota bacterium
CCTCCATGTTGCAGTCGGAGACCGCGGCGAAGTGCTCCAGCACCTGCTTGAGGCGCGCGAGGTAGGCCCGCGCCTCCACCGGCGACCGGAGGTCCGGCTCGGAGACGATCTCCACCAGGGGGACGCCGGCGCGGTTGAGGTCGACGGCGGTCGAGCCCGGATACCGGTCGTGGAGCGACTTGCCCGAGTCCTCCTCCAGGTGGAGCCGGCGGACGCCGACGACCCGTTCGCCGCCGTCCTCGAGGGGGACGGGCAGCTTCCCGTCCCGGGCGAGCGGATGGTGGAACTGGGTGATCTGGTAGCCCTTCGGCAGGTCCGGGTAGAAGTAGTTCTTGCGGTCGAACTGGGAGGTCGCGGCCACCTCGCAGCCGAGCGCGAGCGCCGCTCGGATCGCCAACCGCACCGCCTGCTCGTTCGGCACCGGCAGGGCGCCCGGGAGGCCGAGGCAGACGGGACAGACGCGGCTGTTCGGCACCGCGCCGTACTCCGCCGAGCAGCCGCAGAACATCTTGGTCGCCGTGCGGAGCTGCACGTGCACCTCGACGCCGACCACCGTCTCGAAGCCCACCGGCTCGCCCGTCACGCCCCGACCGGGTGCTCCCACCCGATCCGCTCCTCGAGGCGGGCCGCCAGCCCCAGCATCGTCTCCTCGTCCCAGGCGGGCGCCATGAGCTGGACGCCGACGGGAAGCCCGCCGGAGGATCCGGCCGGGATCGAGACCGCGGGCAGGCCGGCCAGGTTGGCCGAGACGGTGTAGACGTCGTTCAGGTACATCTCGTACGGATCCGTCGTCTTCTCCCCCAGCGGGAAGGCCGTGGTCGGGGTCGTGGGCGCCAGCACGGCGTCGACGCCGTCGTCCCGGAAGAGCCGCGCGAACTCGGCTCCCAACCGCGCCCGAAGGCGCTGGGCCCGCACGTAGTAGGCCTCGTAGTAACCGGCCGAGAGGGCGTAGGTGCCGAGCATGATCCGGCGCTTCACCTCGGCGCCGAGCCCCTCTCCGCGGCTGCGACGGATCAGGTCGTCGAGCGTGGAGGCCCCCTCGGCCCGCCGGCCGTACCGCACCCCGTCGTAGCGGGCCAGGTTGCTCGAGGCCTCGGCCGGCGCCAGGACGTAGTAGCAGGGGATGGCGTGCGGCGTCGAGGGAAGCGTCACCTCCCGAACCTCCGCGCCCGCCTCCCGGGCCAGCTCGGCCACGGCCTCGACCCGCTCGCGAACCCCGTCGTCCAGACCCTCGCCCAGGTATTCCACCGGGAGCCCGAGGACCCTCCCCTCGAGCGAGACGTCGTCGATCGCCGACGCCCGCGGGACGGGACGATCCTGGCTGGTCGCGTCGCGCGGATCGGATCCGGCGACGGTCTCGAGCATCGTCGCGGCGTCCCGGACCCCGCGCGCGATCACCCCGACCTGGTCCAGGCTCGACGCGAACGCGACCAGTCCGTAGCGGCTGACGCGGCCGTAGGTGGGCTTGACCCCCACGACCCCGCAGAAGGCCGCCGGCTGGCGCACCGATCCGCCGGTCGAGGAGCCGAGGGCGACGGGAGCGATGCCGGCCGCCACGGCCGCCGCGCTCCCGCCCGAGCTCCCGCCCGGCACGCGGTCGCGGTCGATCGGGTTGCGCGTGGGCCCGAAGGCGCTGTTCTCGGTCGACGAGCCCATCGCGAACTCGTCCATGTTCGTCTTGCCCAGCACGCGGGCCCCCGCACCCTGGAGCCGCCGGACCGCGGTGGCCGCGTACGGCGATCGGTACGCCTCCAGCACCCGTGAGCCGCAGGTGGTCGGCAGGGCCAGCGTGCAGAGGTTGTCCTTGACGGCGACCGGGACGCCCTCGAGCGGTCCCCCCTCCCCGTCCGGCGCGAAGGAGCGCTCGTCGTCGCCGGGCTCCCGTTCCGATTCCCGCAGGGCCAGGAAGGCGTGGACCGGGCGGTCGCCCTCGTCCGCCTCCCGGCAGCGCTCGACCGCCGCGGCGAGCAGCTCCTCCGCCGTGGCCCCGTCGTCGAGGGCGGCGCGCGCGCCGTCGAGCGAGGTCAGCGCGGTCACGGGCCCTCCCCGTCGTCGCGCATCGCGTCGAGCCGCGGCACCTCGAAGAAGCCGCCCCGCCAGGCCGGCGCGAACTCACGGGGCTCCCGCGCCAGGGCGTCGGGTCCGGGCGCGTCCGGCCGGAGTCGGGTCTCCAGGCCCCGGTCTTCGGGGCCGTCCCCCGCCACCAGCTCGAGCTCCTCGAGCTCCTCGAAGTGGCGGAGGATCCCGTCGAGGTCCCCCGCCAACCGCTCCTCTTCCTCGTCGTCGAGTTCCAGGCGGGCGAGCTCGGCGATGCGGCGCACGGTCTCGCGGTCGATCGTCATCGGCTCCTCCCCTCCCCCGCCACGACGGCTCAGGCCGGGCGGAGGTCCGCGTGGCCGACGACGACCTTCTTCGCCCCCACGCCGTCGAACTCGATCGTGACCTTGGCGCCGTCGCCCCGTCCCGTCACGTCGCGGACCGTACCCTCGCCGAAGCGCGGATGCACCAGACGCTCGCCCGGCTCGAGACGGAGGGTCTCCTGCGAGTCGCCGTAGTCGTAGGTGAGGCCCACGCTGGCCCCGTCGTCGCCCTCGCCGGAGGAACCGGCGTCCCGCCGCCACGAGAAGGAGGAGCGCCCGTCCGACGCGTCCCGGTCCGAGGCGCCGCCGCCCCACGCGCCGCCCACCCGGCGGCGGCGCACCGGGGCGTCCGGGATCTCCTCCAGGAAGGGCGAGGGCAGCATGTCGCTGCCCGATCCCGCCCGCCAGCGCCGGTCCGCGTGGGTGAGGAAGAGCCGCTCCATCGCCCGGGTGACGCCCACGTAGAAGAGACGCCGCTCCTCCTCGTATTCCTGCCGGGACTCCTCGGCCCGGGAGAGCGGGAAGAGGCCGCGCTCCAGGCCGCCGATGAAGACCACCGGGAACTCGAGCCCCTTCGCGTTGTGGAGGGTCATGAGCGAGACGGCGGCTTCCTCGTCGTGCTGATCGATGTCGGAGAGCAGCGCCACGTGCTGGAGGAAGAGCTCCAGCTCGCTGGCGCCCTCGAGCTCCTCCTCCGCCTCGTCCGGGTCGAACTCGGCCACCCCGGCCACCAGCTCGTCGACGTTCTCGAGGCGGTCGCGGCCGTCCTCCTCGTCGAGCAGCGCCTCGCGGACGTCGAACCGGTCCAGCACCTCCCGCACCACCGTCTCCGCCGACGCCTCCCCCTGTGACTCGCGCAACGACCGGATCGCCTCCGCGAAGGCGGAGAGGGAGCGCGCGCCGCCGGCCGGAAGCTCCTCGATCTCCTCGGCTCGGGCGGCGGTCTCCATCAGGCTCTCGTCGGGCCGCCGCGCGGCCGAGAGCCGATCCAGCGTCACCGTGCCGATTCCGCGACGGGGCCAGTTGACGACGCGGAGGAAGGCGGCGTCGTCGGCCGGGTTGACCACGAGCTGGAGGTAGGCGAGGACGTCCTTGATCTCGCGGCGCTCGTAGAAGCGGACGCCCCCGACCACCCGGTACGGGAGGCCGTCGCGTCGCAGCGCCTCCTCGTAGGGCCGGGACTGGGCGTTGGTGCGATAGAGCACCGCGAACGCGCCCGGCGGAAACTCCCCTGCTGCGAGCTGCGCGATGCGTCGGGCCGTCCAGCGCGCCTCGCTCCGCTCGTCGGCGACCCGAACGACCTCGACGGCCTCGCCCTCGCCGCGGACCGTGCGGAGCCTCTTCGGCTTACGGGCCGTGTTGTGCTCGATGACGGTGTTGGCCACCTCGAGGATCGACGCCGTGGAGCGATAGTTCTCCTCGAGGCGGACGACCCGGGCGCCGGGGAAGTCGCGCTCGAAGTCCAGGATGTTCCGCACGTCGGCGCCCCGCCACCCGTAGATGGACTGGTCGTCGTCGCCCACCACGCAGACGTTGCCGTGCACTCGCGCCAGCGCCCGGACCATCCGGTACTGGGCGTGGTTGGTGTCCTGGTACTCGTCCA
>CAZEUW010000207.1:0-3920 GCA_964515425.1 uncultured Gemmatimonadota bacterium
CGGGGGCGGTGCCCCGTCGGATCATCCCGCGGATGCGGGCCTCCAGCTCCAGCAGGCCGCGATCCCCCAGCTCGGTGCCGAGGGCCTCGGTGACGACCGACCGCGCCTCCCCGGCCGGGAGGCCGAGCTCGACGAGGTCGGCCAGCACGAGGAGGGCCACCGACAGGGAGCCGGAGGAGGCGTCCCGGGAGAGGGCCCGCACGTGCTCGGGCGGCACGCCGCGCTCCAGCGCCTCGGCGGCCGAGGAGACCTCCGGGCCGGCCGCGGACCCTCCGATCAGCCCCGCGCCCCGGGCGACCCGCTCGGCGAAGGTCTCGACGGCGGCGACCACCCGCGGCGTCGGCACGCCCTTCGCCGCCCCCTCCAGCGCCTTCTCGTACACCAGCTCGCGGGGCGCCCCCGCCCGGGCCGCGGCGTCGGCCGCCGCGAGGATCCGGCGCGCCGACTCCGGGTCGAACCGCTCCCGGACCTGGCGCGCCGCGTCCGACTCCTCCCGGGCCGCCGCGGGCTCCTGCTGGGCGTGCGACTCCCCGACGGCGGCGGGGGTGATACAGAAGACGGCGAGGAGGAAGGCGATCGGGACGGTGCGCGGTGATCTCATCGTCGGCCCCTCAGGCCCCGCCCCGGGAACCGTCGGACGGGTGGGAGATCGTGAGGACGGCGTTGCGGTTGCCGAATCCGTCCCGGGCGTAGCGCTCGGCGTGGGGGTCGGTGATCCAGCGCTCGCCGTCCACCACGAACATGTACTCGTGGATGCCCGGCTGGAGGGGGACCCGGCCGGACCACACGCCGTCCCCGTCCCGGTCCTGCAGCCGCACCGAGGCCTCCCAGCCGGTGAAGTCGCCGGCCACGGCGACCCCGCTGGCTTCGGGCGCCTCGAGGGTGAACTCCACGTAGACGCTCGCCGCGCCCGGGGCGCCCTCCCGGGCGCTCGCCGCCGACCCCGCCGAGCCGGAGGCGGTCGAGGCGGCCGGCGAGAGCTGCTCGGCCCGGGAGCCCCGCCCGTCGTCCTGCGCGGGATCGTTCCCCGTCTCCAGGGGACCGACCGCCAGCCACAGCGCCAGCCCGGCGGCCGCCGCCAGGGGAACGGCGGGGGGGACGGAGATCTCGCGCGGCCGGACGAGCCAGCGCAGCCCCCGGACGACGGGGTTGGCGGCGGCCTCCGCCCCGCTCCGGCCGGCATCGGCCCCTGCGGCGGCGGGTGCGGCCCCGACGGCCGGCCCGGCCTCCACCTCGCTCATGACGCGCCCCTCGAGCCCGGTCGGTGCCGCGCCGAACTCCAGGTCGCGGATCTCCTCCGTCAGCGCGTGCCAGCGGCGCGCCTCGTCCCGGAGCCGGGGAGGCAGCTCGGAGAAGCCCACCTCGCCGTCCAGGTATCGTGTCAATCTCTCATCCATCGCTTCCACTCGGTTCGGTCGTGTACTCGCTCGCGTAACGGTCCAGCAGCTCCTGCAGCGACTCCCGGGCCCGGTGCACCCGCATCTTCAGGGCGGACACGGAGGCGGAGAGCCGGTCGGACATCTCGGGGTAGGAGAGCCCCTCCACGTGCTTCAGGAGGAAGGCCTCGCGCTGGTCTTCGGTGAGCCGGTCGAGCGCCTCCAGGATGTCCCGTCCCATCTCCGAGCGGTCGAGCGCCTCCTCGGGGCCGCCCCCTCCGCTCGCGAGCGGCCCGGCGTCCTGCAGCGGGACGCCGTCGCGATCGCGGGCCCGGAGATGGTCCTTGCACAGGTTCGAGGCGATCCGGAACAGCCAGCCTCCCACGCGCTCGGGCTCCCGGCAGGCGTCGAGCCTCCGATAGCCGCGGACCAGCGCTCGCTGCACGATGTCCTCCGCGTCGGCCGGTCCCACCATGCGGACCGCGTGGCGGTAGAGGGCGTCCTCGTACCTGCGCACCAGCACCCGATAGGCCTCCCGGTCGCCGTCGAGGACCTCCTCGACCACCCGGGCGTCGCTCCGGGGATCCTCGCCGCCGGCCTCCGGCCGGTCGCCCGAGGCACCGTGCGACGAGCGACTCGTTCCGCTCGCGATCTCCGTCTCCCGTCCCTGTCCGTGTCGTCGCTCACCCCGATCGTGGACCGGGGGCGCGCCGGAAACTAGGGCCGGGACGGGTCGCGCTCTAGCTTCGTCCTTGAAGACGTTCCGCGTGCCCCCGCCGTCACTCCTCGCCAAGGGGGTCGGCCCCCCGGTAGGTTGCGACCGTGACGCTCGACGACATCCCGACGCCCGCCCTGCTGCTCGACCTCGACGTCCTCGAGTCGAACCTCGAGGCGATGGCCGAGCGCTGCCGCTCGCTGGACGTCCGGCTTCGGCCGCACGTGAAGACGCACAAGTGCCCGGAGATCGGGCGCCTCCAGCTCGAGGCCGGGGCGGCGGGGATCACGGTGGCCACGCTCGAGGAGGCGCGGGCGTTCGCGGCCGCCGGCTTCGACGACCTCACCTGGGCCTTCCCGGTCGTGCCGGGGCGCCTGGAGGAGGCGCGGGCGGTGGAGGAGGAGCACGGCGCCCGCCTGCGGCTGCTGGTCGACCACCGCGACGCCGTCGACCGCCTGGAGGCGCTGGGCCACCCCTTCCACGTGTGGCTCGAGGTCGACTGCGGCTACGGGCGGACCGGGGTGGACCCCGGCGGGGAGGAGCTGCTCGCGCTGGCGGGCGCGCTGGAGGCGTCGCCGACCCTGGCCTTCGACGGGCTGCTCACCCACTCGGGCCAGGCCTACGCCGCCCGGGGCGCCGACGCGCTCGCCGCGGCGGCCGAGCAGGAGCGGTCGGTGATGGTGGGCGCCGCCGAGCGGCTCCGGGCCGAGGGCGTGCCGGTGCGCGCCGTGAGCGTCGGCTCCACCCCGGCGATGTCCCACGCCCGCGACCTCGCGGGCGTGGACGAGGCGCGCCCGGGCAACTACGCCCTCTACGACCGGACCCAGGCCCACTTCGGCGCCTGCGGGGTGGACGACGTCGCCGTCGCCGTGCTCGCCACCGTCGTCTCGTCCCGACCCGCCGCGGGCCGATCGGTGGTCGACGCCGGCGCGCTGGCGCTCTCGAAGGACGCGGGGCCGGACGACGCGCCGCCGGCCATGGGCCGGGTCTTCGCCGACTACGGGCGCCGGGAGCTCGGCGGGGCCCGGCTCGCCTCCCTCAGCCAGGAGCACGGGATCGTCGACGCCGCCCTGCCCTGGGGGGAGCGCGTCCGGATCCTCCCCAACCACGCCTGCCTCACCGTGGCGTGCCACGACCGCTTCCACGTGCTGCGCGGCGATCGGGTGCTCGGGAGCTGGCCGATCCACCGCGAGCGCTGACCCGGCGCCCGCCTACCGGTCGCGCCCCTCCGCCTCCTCCCGGTCCCCGCCGCCGGCGGTGAGCCGGCGGTGGTCCTCGCGGGTGTCCACGTCCGCGGGGCCCTCGGCGTCGACCGCGAGCTCCCGCACGGCGTCGGGGTGGCGCTCGAGGTACCGTCGCACGCAGGTGGTGCCGCCCAGCTCCGAGAGATCGGCGAAGCGGGCACGGTCGAAGACCACCGGATGACCGGGCCGGTCGCGGTAGACCGTGCGGACGAGCTCGGCCCCCTCGTCGCGCCAGGCCGCCACCGCCGACCGGATCACCTCGGGCGAGACCTCCGGCTCGTCGCCCAGCAGGAGCGCCACGGCCTCCACGCCCTCCTCGCGGCTCGCCGCCTCGATCCCGGCGGCCACCGAGCTCCCGCGTCCCTCCCGCCAGTCGGGGTTGGCGACCGTGACCACCCCCCCGGGCAGGAGGTCGGCCAGCACGTCGGAGCGGTGGCCCAGCACGACGAAGATCGGCGAGAGCCCGGCCTCGCGGGCCGACCGGATCGCTCCGACGACCAGCGCCTCGCCCCGGTATCGCGCCGTCAGCTTGCTCCCCTCTCCCCAGCGGGTGGAGCCTCCGGCCGCCAGCACCAGCCCGGCGAC
>CAZEUW010000208.1:0-3885 GCA_964515425.1 uncultured Gemmatimonadota bacterium
CGCCCGGATAGATGACCTGCCCGCCCCCCACGGCGTTGATGATCGGGATGATGACCAGCCAGGCGAGCGCGCCGCCGCTGAACATGATGAGGGCGATCCGCCACCCGATGATGTAGCCGACGCCGAGCAGCTCGGGGGTGGCGTCGGCCCCGATGGCGGCCTTGCCGGGGAGCTGGATCTGCGGGCTCTCGTTCCAGAGCTGGAAGGCGTTCGAGTCGGCGAGGAGCTTGTAGAGCCCGCCGATCCCCAGGCCGCCGAAGACGAGCATGGCCTTCGATCCTCCGGCCTCCCCCGCGACCTGGACCTCGGCGCAGGCCGTTCCCTCGGGGTAGGGGAGCTTGCCGTGCTCGCTCGCGATCAGGAACCGGCGCAGGGGGATCATGAACAGGACCCCCAGAAGCCCTCCGAGCGCCGCCAGCGTGAAGACTTCGAGCTGGTCGACGTCCAGTCCCCACACGAAGAGCGCGGGAATCGTGAAGATCACGCCGGCCGCGAGGGACTCGCCGGCCGAGCCGACCGACTGGACGATGTTGGTCTCGAGGATCGTGCCCCGCCTCATGAGGCGGAAGAGGGCGATGGCCATGACGGCGGCGGGAATCGACGCGCTCACGGTGAGGCCGACCCGGAGGCCGAGGTAGGCGTTGGCCGCACCGAACACGATCCCGAGGGCGATCCCGACCAGCACCGCCTTGACGGTGAGCTCGGGCATCCGGGCCTCGTCGGCCACGTAGGTCGGGTACTCGTGGCCGGGGATCTCCTCGTACGCCTCGGGAGCGAGGCCGCGACCCTCTCGGCTCTCGCTCTGGGACGGGGAGGCTTCCGCCATGAATCGGCTCCTCGGGTCCGGGTGTGCGTCGGAAGATCGGAATCGGCCGGGATGCGCTCCGGCGGGTCACCGGACCGCCGAAACAGCTTGCAGGCTACCCGCCCCCGGCGAGGCGTGTCAAGCCGGGGAAGGACCGCCGCGACGCGACGATCGCGCCCCCGAGGGCGTGTCCATGCCGATGTGGCAGTGATGGGGCGGGGGACCGTCTCGCGGCCCGCCCGGATGGCGCGGATCGGGCGGAATCCGGGTCCGAAGCGGGGCGGGATAGGGCACGTGTCTTGCCCCCTACTGGGCCGACCGTGGCCACGTGAACCACCGCTCCGAGGGAGGGAGCCATGACGGAACGCGACCAGCAGCGACCGGGCGCCGGGCCCGAACCGGAAGGGCCGGGCGTCTCGACCGAGGACGAGCCCGCCGCCTCCGCGCGGGAAGCGGAGCCGGAGGGTTTCGAGCCCGGGTCGGAGGCGGGCGGCCCGAACACGGACGACGCCCGTGAGCGCCGGGCCCGGAAGTGGGGCGAGGCGTTCTCGGACGTCGGCGACGTCGTCGGCGACGTCGTGGGCGACGTGCTGGAGGGGGTGAAGGGCGTGGCCTCGGGACGCCGTTTTCCGCGCATGGACCTGATCCGCGTCGAGGAAGGTTACCGCGTCTACGTGGACCTGCCGGGCCTGGCCCGCGATCAGGTCCGGGTGACGACGCTGGGCGGCCAGCTCACGATCAGCGGCGAGCGGGATCGGCCCGAGTTGCCCGAAGGCGCGGAAGTGCTGCGCACCGAGCGTGGCTTCGGCCGCTTCGAGCGCACCATGCGCATGCCGCCGGACGTGCGTGAGGAGGACGTGGCGGCCTCCCTGGAGGGCGGCGTGCTGGTGCTCGAGCTGCCCCGGAGCGACGCCTCCGAAGCCCACGACGTCGAGATCGGATGATCCCGTCGGACCGGCTCACGCTGAAGGCGCGTGAAGCGCTCCAGGACGCGGCCCGGCGTGCGCGACAGGCGGGCAACCCGGCCGTCGAGGACGTGCACCTGCTCTCCGCGCTCCTGGAGCAGGAGGAGGGGATCGTCGCCCCGATCCTCCAGAAGGTGGGGGCCGACCCCCGCGGGCTGGCCCGCGACCTCGAGGAGAGGATCGGCCGGCTTCCGACTCAGAGCGACGCGACGCCGCAGGTCAGCCGGGAGCTCAGCCGTGTCTTCGACGCGGCCGACGAGGCGGCCCGGGACCTCGAGGACGCCTACGTCGCGTCCGAGCATCTCCTCCTGGCGCTCGCCGACGAGCCCGCCACCACGACGCC
This sequence comes from uncultured Gemmatimonadota bacterium, assembly GCA_964515425.1. Taxonomy (GTDB): domain Bacteria; phylum Gemmatimonadota; class Gemmatimonadetes; order Palauibacterales; family Palauibacteraceae; genus CAYVFM01. The sequence goes on from CAZEUW010000208.1 coordinate 2,114, forward strand.
GGAGCTCCTCGGTGGGCGGGGCGTGGACGCGGCGTCCCTTCGCGCGGCGCTCGAGGAGGTCCGGGGCCCGCACCGCGTGACGGACCCGGAGGCCGAGGGCCGCTACCGGGCGCTCGAGCGCTACGGGATCGACCTCACGGAGCAGGCCCGCGAGGGTAAGCTCGATCCGGTGATCGGCCGCGACGCCGAGATCCGCCGTCTCATGCAGGTGCTCTCCCGCCGCAAGAAGAACAACCCGGTGCTGATCGGCGAGGCGGGCGTCGGCAAGACCGCCATCGTCGAGGGTCTGGCCCAGCGCATCGTCGAGGGCGACGTGCCCGACACGCTCCGGGAGAAGCGGCTGGTCCAGCTCGACGTGGCGGCGATGCTGGCGGGAGCCAAGTACCGGGGGGAGTTCGAGGAGCGCTTCAAGGCCGCGCTGAAGGAGATCACCGAGTCGGACGGCCGCTACGTCTGCTTCATCGACGAGCTGCATACCATCGTCGGGGCGGGGTCGGCCGAGGGAGCCGTGGACGCCGGCAACATGCTCAAGCCCCCGCTGGCGCGCGGTGAGCTCCGCATGATCGGCGCGACGACCCTGGACGAGTACCGGCGGAACATCGAAAAGGACCCCGCCCTCGAGCGGCGCTTCCAGCCCGTGCTGGTCGAGGAGCCCGACGCCGAGGGCACGATCGCGATCCTTCGTGGCCTCAAGGAGCGCTACGAGGTGCATCACGGCGTGCGGATCACCGATCCGGCCCTGGTAGCCGCCGCGCGGCTCGCGGACCGTTACATCGGCGAGCGCTTCCTCCCCGACAAGGCGATCGACCTGGTGGACGAGGCCGCCTCCCGCCTCCGCATCGAGATCGACTCGATGCCCCAGGAGATCGACGAGGTGCAGCGCCGCGTCACCCGGCTCGAGATCGAGCGCGAGGCGCTCAAGGAGGAGGACGACGCACGGAGCCGCGAGCGCCTCGAGGAGCTGGAGTCCGAGCTCGCCGAGCTCAAGGAGCGGCTGGCCGGGATGAAGTCGACCTGGATGAGCGAGAAGGAGGCGATCGAGCGGGTCCGGGAGCTGAAGCGCGATCTCGAGCGGCGCAACCTGGAGGCCGGCCGTGCGGAGCGAGAGGGGGACCTCGGCCGCGCGGCGGAGATCCGGCACGGGGAGATTCCCGAGCTCGAGCGCCGGCTGGCCGAGGCCGAGCGGGAGCTGGGCGAGATGCAGACCCGCGCCTCCTTCCTGAAGGAGGAGGTCACCGAGGAGGACGTCGCCGACGTCGTCTCCTCGTGGACCGGCGTTCCGGTGTCGAAGATGCTGGAGGACGAGCGCCGCCGGCTGACCCGTCTCGAGGACCATCTCCATCGTCGGGTGGTGAACCAGGACGAGGCGATTCGCGCGGTCTCGGACGCAGTGCGGCGGAGTCGGGCGGGGCTCAAGGACCCGGCGCGGCCGATCGGGAGCTTCATCTTCCTCGGCCCGACGGGCGTGGGGAAGACCGAGACCGCGAGGGCCCTCGCGGAGTTCCTGTTCGACGACGAGGAAGCGATGGTCCGGATCGACATGTCCGAATACATGGAGCGGCACGCGGTCTCGCGACTGATCGGCGCGCCGCCCGGCTACGTCGGCTACGAGGAGGGCGGTCAGCTCACCGAGCCGGTCCGGCGCCGCCCCTACAGCGTGGTCCTGTTCGACGAGATCGAGAAGGCGCACCGCGACGTCTTCAACATCCTGCTCCAGATCCTGGACGACGGCCGGCTCACCGACGGGCAGGGCCGCACGGTCGACTTCCGCA
>CAZEUW010000209.1:0-3883 GCA_964515425.1 uncultured Gemmatimonadota bacterium
CGCCCAGGGTGTAGTCGACGAACTCGAGCGCGAAGTTCTCGTTCACGTCGGTGATCGGGAAGATCTCCGAGAAGACTCGCTTCAGCCCGACGTCCCGGCGCTCCTCGCCTTCCAGGTCCGGCTGGAGGAGCCGCTCGAAGGCCCTGGTCTGCACGTCGAGGAAGTGCGGCTTGTCCTTCGGTGTCTCGAGCTTCGCGAACGAGACGACGTTCGTCTGGGTGTCAGCCAAGGGTGTACTCCTGCCGCTGGATGGGATGGATCCGCGAGGGGCACGGGAACGCGGGCACCGGGGCCGCGTCACCGGCCGGGTTCGACGCGCACTCGGACCCGCCGACGGCACCGGGTCGTGCCGCCGCCGGACGGTGGTGGCTCGGGACCGGGAGCCGGCCCCGCTTCCGAGGCACGCGAGCTACTTCAGCTCGACGGTGGCTCCCTGCTCCTCGAGCTTCGCCTGGATGGACTCGGCCTCCTCCTTCGTGAGACCCTCCCGGACGGTCCCGGGGGCGTTGTCCACCAGCTCCTTCGCCTCCTTGAGCCCCAGGTCGGTGACTTCGCGGACCACCTTGATGACCTGGATCTTCTTGTCGCCGATGCCGGTGAGGACCACGTCGAACTCGGTCTGCTCCTCCTCCGCCTCGCCGCCGGTGCCGCCGCCGGCTGGCGCCGCCACGGGGGCGGCCGCCGAGACGCCGAACTCCTCCTCCATCTTCTCCTTCAGCTCGGCCGCCTCCAGGACGGTGAGCGAACCGATCGACTCCAGAATCTCGTCCACCTTGCTCATGGGTCGTGCTCCCTACCCTCCGTGTGCTGGATTGTTCGTCGCGGCTCGTTTCGCCCCGCAGGGCCCCGAGCCGCGCCACGTTCGTCAGTCCTGCTCCGCCTCGCGCTTCTCGGCGGCGGCGTGCGCCATGTGCGCGATGTCGCGCATCAGCCCGTCGAGGACCCCGACGATGCCCGACACGGACGCCGTGAGGCTCCCCATGATCGAGGCGAGCAGCTCCTCGCGCGTCGGCAGCTCCGCCAGACGTCCGACCTCTTCCGCGCTCAGCGTCTTCCGGCCGACCACGCCGACCTTCACCTTCGGTCGGTCGTCGTGCTCCTCGGCGAAGCGCTTCACCAGCTTCGCCGGGACCACGGGGTCCTCGCCCCCGAGCACCAGCCCCGTGGGGCCGCGCAGGTGCTCCTCGAGGTCGGGATACTCGTCCAGCTGATCGAGCGCCCGGAGCATCAGCGTGTTCTTGGCGACCCGGTAGCCGACCCCCTCGCTCCGGAGCTGCGCCCTCAGCTCGGTCATCGACGCCACGTCGAGGCCGGAGAAGTCCGTCAGGTAGACGGCGCCGGCCTCCTCGAGGACCCGGGCGAGGTCCTCGGTCACCTGCTTCTTCCTCTCCAGCGTCATCGGCATCGGTCGAAGTCCTCCGCTGCTCTCGTTTCCCGCCGTCCTACTTGTGCCGGTAGAGGCCGGGGTCCACCGGCACGCCGGGCCCCATGGTGCTGCTCACGGATACGTTCCGGACGTACGGCGCCTTGGCGGAGGCCGGACGTTGCCGCAAGATCGCGTCCATGAGCGCGTCGAAGTTCCGCTCCAGCTCCTCCGCCTCGAAGCTGACCTTGCCGATCGGCGCGTGGACGTTGCCGGTGCGGTCGACGCGGAACTCGATCTTGCCCGCCTTCGCCTCCTCGACCGCACGGCCGATGTCTTCGGTGACCGTCCCCGCCTTGGGCGTGGGCATCAGGCCGCGCGGGCCCAGGATGCGGCCCAGCTTACCGACGTCCTTCATCATGTCCGGCGTGGTCACGACCACGTCGAACTCCAGCCAGCCTTCCTCGATCCTCTCTATGTACTCCGCGCCCACGTGGTCTGCCCCGGCCTCCTCCGCCTCGGTGGCCTTGGCGCCGCGGGCCAGCGCGAGCACCCGTACCTCCTTGCCGGTGCCGGCCGGGAGGACCACGGTGCCGCGAACGACCTGGTCGGCCTGCCGCGGGTCCACGTTGAGCCGCACCGCCGCCTCGACGGTCTCGTCGAACCCGGCGAACGCGATCTCCCGGACGAGGCGCATCGCCTCGTCGGACGCGTAGCTCGACTCCCGGTCGATCAGGGCCGATGCCTCGCGATAGCCCTTGCCGTGCCGGGCGGCCATCAGTCCACCACCTCGATGCCCATCGAGCGGGCGGTGCCGGCGATCATTCGCACCGCCGAGTCCATCTCGGTCGCGTTGAGGTCCTCCATCTTGATCTCGGCGATCTTCTCGAGCTGTGCCCGGGTCACCTGGCCGACGTTCTCCCGGTTCGGCTCGGCCGCCGCCGTCTCGATGCCGGCCTCCTTCTTCAGCAGCACCGACGCCGGGGGCGTCTTGGTGATGAAGGTGAAGCTCCGGTCCTGGTAGACCGTGATCTCCACCGGGATGATCATACCGGCTTCGCCGGCCGTCTTCGCGTTGAACTGCTTGCAGAACTCCATGATGTTCACCCCGTGCTGGCCGAGCGCCGGGCCCACGGGCGGGGCCGGGTTCGCCTGGCCGGCGGGGATCTGGAGCTTGATCTTGCCCATCTCCTTCTTCGCCATATCCCTACTCGCCGTTCTTCATTCTCATTCGTCGACCGCCGCCACGAGCCGGCCAACCGCTCTGGCACAGCAGCGGTCCGCAGGTCGAGGAAGGCGGGTCGTGGTCCCCGAGTCGTACTTTTCGTACGTCGCAGGGGTCCGCGACGAAGCCTGACGCCGAGAGGCGGATCGCTGCGCAGCCAGAGGTCAGTAGCCTTCGAGCTGCGTGTAGTCGAGCTCCACCGAGGTGGGCCGGCCGAAGAGGCTGACCTGCACCCGGACCTTCCCCTTCTCGTGGAAGACCTCTTCCACCGTTCCGCTGAAGTCGCTGAACGGACCCTCGGTGATCTCCACCGCCTGCCCCGTCCGGAAGGGGACTTCCTCCTCCGGGCCCGCCTCCTCGAGCTCTTCCGAGATGCCGAGGATCTTGTTGATCTCGGCCGGCTTGAGGGGCTGGGGCTCTCCGCCGTCTCCGCCCAGGAAACGGATCACGCCCTGGACGTTGTTGATCTCGTACATGGTCTCCTGGTCCATCCGCATCTGGACCAGCACGTAGCCCGGGTAGAGGCGCTTCTCCTTCTTCACCTTCTTCCCGCCCTTGATCTCCACGACTTCCTGGGTCGGGACGATCACCTCGCGTATCGAGGGCTCCTCCTCGTCGGGCGCCTCCTCGATCTTCCGGTCGATGAGCTTCTTCACCTTGTTCTCGTGACCCGAGTAGGTCTGGAGGGCGTACCAGCGGTACCCCTCCTCGCGGCTGGACTCGATCCGTTGCTTCAGCGACTCGTCAGGCACTGAACGCCCCCACGATCATGCGCACCAGCCACGCGAACACGGTGTCCATCAGCCCGATGATGAGGGCGAGGATGATCACGAACACCAGCACCACGGCCGTCGCGTTGCGGAGCTGTTCGCGGTCGGGCCACGTGACCCGCCGCATCTCGACCTGCACGCCTTCGGCGAAGTCTTTCAGATCGCTCAGGGTCGCCATCGAACCCGATTCCCGTCTCTTCCCGGCGCCGACACCCCGTCGGACAGCGAGCGCCGGCCCCCCGCTCCTCCGCCCGTCGGGGCGGTCGTGAGCGGATGGCCGGCGCGACGTCCCACGACGACGAGCCTAGCGCGTCTCTTTGTGTGTAGTGTGCTGGTCGCAACGCGGACAGTACTTTTTATACTCGACTCGCTCGGGATGTTTCCTCTTGTTCTTCGTGGTCGTGTAGTTGCGCTCCGCGCACTCCTCGCACTCGAGCGTGATCTGGTCTCGCATCGCGTGCCTACTCGACGATCTCGGTGACGACGCCGGCGCCGACGGTGCGTCCGCCCTCGCGGATCGCGAAG
>CAZEUW010000210.1:0-3864 GCA_964515425.1 uncultured Gemmatimonadota bacterium
AACCCGCGACCTTCGGGTTATGAGCCCGATGAGCTACCAGACTGCTCCACCCCGCGCCGTGCCGTCGAAGCTACCCCCTGATACCGGGGTGGTCAAGGAGGGGTTCCGCCCTCCCCCGCGCTGTCGGGCCCCACCTCGAGGAAGCGGTAGAGCTCCTCGCCTTCCCGGAGGAACCCGTACCTCTCCCGGGCCACCCGCTCCACGGCGAAGTCACTCGTGTCGAGCACCGCGGCCCGGGCTTCGAGCGATTCGGCCACCGCCCGCAGCGAATCGACCCGGGCGGCGAGCGAGTCGCGCTCCGAGGCGAGCTCGTGGACGTCGAGGAGGGTGTACTCGCCTCCCCACACGAAGTAGTAGGCCGCGGCCGCGAGCAGCGCGGCCACCCCGAATCGACGGAGCCGCCGACCGGTGCGTTCACCCACCGCCGGCCCTCCCGGCGTAGCCGGCCCTCGATCCCAGTCGCTCCTCGATCCGGAGGAGCCGATTGTACTTCGCCACGCGCTCCGAGCGACAGACCGATCCGCTCTTGATCCGGCCCGCGCCGGTGGCCACGGCCAGGTCGGCGATGAACGTGTCCTCGGTCTCGCCCGACCGATGCGAAACGACGCGGGTGAACCCGGCGTCGCGGGCGAGCTCCATCGTCTCGAGGGTCTCCGTCACGGTGCCGATCTGGTTCGGCTTCACGAGGACGGCGTTGGCGGCCTCCTCGCGGATCCCCCGCCGCAGCCGATCCGGGTGGGTGACGAAGAGGTCGTCCCCCACCAGCGTGAGCCGGCCGCCCAGCCGGGCCGTCAGCGAGCGCCAGCCTTCCCAGTCGTCCTCGGCCAGCCCGTCCTCGATCGAGACGAGCGGGTAGCGGTCCGCCCACTCCGAGTACCGATCGATCAGCTCCTCGCGGTCGAGCGTGACGGCCTCCTCCGGGAAGCGATACGCGTCCGCCTCCGAATCGAACAGCTCGGTCGCGGCGCAGTCCAGCGCCAGGGCGACCTCCTGCCCCGGCGCGTAGCCGGCGGTCTCGACGGCACGCAGCACGTGCTCCAGCGCGCTCTCGCTGGAGGGGAGGTCGGGGGCCACGCCGCCCTCGTCGCCCACGGCGGTCGAGAGGCCCTCCTCCTCGAGGATCCCCCGCAGCGCGTGGAAGGTCTCCGCCCCGGCCCGGAGCGCGCGCTCGAACGAATCGAATCCGACGGGCACGATCATGAACTCCTGCACGTCCACGCTGTTGTCGGCGTGCGCGCCGCCGTTCAGGACGTTCAGCATCGGGACGGGGAGTACGGTGGACTGCTCGCCGCCGAGGCGGCGGTGGAGCGGGACGCCCTCGGCCTCGGCGGCCGCCCTGGCCGCGGCCATCGAGACGGCCAGCAGCGCGTTGGCGCCGAGCCGCTCCTTGTTGGGCGTGCCGTCGGCCTCCAGCAGCCGGGCGTCCAGCGCCGCCTGATCGCGCGCGTCGAGCCCGTGCACGGCGCGACGGAGCTCTTCCCGGACGTTCGTCACCGCCCGGCGGACGCCCTTTCCCGAGTAGCGTCCCTCCTCGCCGTCCCGGAGCTCCAGCGCCTCGTGGCGCCCGGTCGAGGCTCCGCTGGGCACCGAGGCCCGACCCCTGGCGCCGCCCTCCAGCAGGACCTCGGCCTCCACGGTCGGCCAGCCCCGGGAATCGAGGATCTCCCGCGCCCTCACGTCCTGGATCGCCGCCATCCCCCTCCTCCGCCGATCGTCGCTCGCCGCCGGCGCGGAAGTTGTCCCCGCCCGTGCCGCTGAACAAGAGTCCTGGCGCGACTCGGACCCCATGCTCCGGAGCATCGAAGCGATGACGTCGCGCGCCTCGCGGCGGAGCGCGTCCCGGTCGATCCGGTCGAGGTCGGACGGCTCGATCCGCCGCCCGCACCGCAGGCGGAGCGTGCCGGGCTCGAGCCGCCGCCTCCCCTTCGGCAGGATCGCGCCGCCCCCGTGGAGGGCCACCGGGACCACGGCCGTCCCCGTCTCGACCGCGAGGGCGAACGGCCCCTTCTTGAACGGGCGCAGCCGGCCGTCGCGCGAGCGTGTCCCCTCTGGAAACAGCCCGAGCGTGAGACCCTCCTCGCGCATGCGTCGTCCGGCGGCCCGCATGGCGGCGATGGCCTGGTCCCGGTCCTCCCGGTCGACGAAGACGTGGCCCGCCCGTCGCATCGCCCCGGCGAAGACCGGGATGCGGCTGAGCTCGACCTTGGCCACGAAGCGGAGCGAGACCGGCAGGGCCGCGAAGAGCGCGGGGATGTCCAGGAGCGACTGGTGGTTGCAGACGAGCACCTGCGGCTCTCCCGTGGAGAGCGCCTCCAGCCCCTCCGCCTCCACTCGCGTGCCCGCGAGGCGGAGGAGCGTCCGCGACCAGGTGCGGTGAATCCAATCGAACCAGCCGCGGCCCGCACCGACCACGCCCCCGGCGAGGGCCAGCACCGAGAACAGCACGGTGAGCGGCAGGCCGACGGCGAGGAACGCCGCGAGACGGATCAACGGTCCGGCGGGCGGAAGTGGTCCCAACCCCGTCCCGGTGGCGGTACCTCCTCGCCTCCCGGGCCGAGCCAGCGGACCCCCCGGCCCGCCTCGAGCCGCCCCACCCGCGTCAGGCCGACGTCGAACGCGCGTTGGAACGCGGCCCGATGTCCCTCGACCGCTCCGGGTCCCGCGGCCAGCAGCAGCTCGAAGTCCTCGCCCCCGGCCACCGCACGCGCCGTCGCCGCGGCGTCGTCCGCCCACGCGTCGAGAACCTCGGCGCGCGGCACCGCGTCGGTCTCCAGCACCGCGGCCGTCCCCGACGCGGCGGCCAGGTGGCCCGCGTCCGTGGCGAGGCCGTCCGAAAGGTCGATGAGCGCGGTCGGCTCGCATCTTTCGGCCAGCCATCGGGCCTCCCGCCAGCGCGGGACCGGGCGCTCGAACGCCCGCCGGGCCTCCGGATCCGGCTCGAGCCCCTCCGACCAGTCGGCGACCGCCGTGGCCGCGGCACCCAGCTCCCCGGTCACCCAGAGCTCGTCGCCCGGACGACCACCGCCCCGCCCGACGGGACGCTCGGCCGCGCCGAGGACGACGACGTCGAGCACCACCGGCCCGGGCGAGCGGCAGAGGTCGCCCCCGACCAGCGTACCTCCGTGCTCTCGGAGACAGCCGCCCACGCCCCGTCCGATCTCCTCCAGGACGCCCGCGTCGAGCTCCGGCGGGAGCGCCACCGAGAGCAGGACGCCTACGGGACGGGCCGCCATCGCGGCCAGATCGCTCTGCGCCGCGGCGACGGCCCGCCGGCCCACCGTCCCCCAACGCAGCCAGGCACGGCGGAAGTGGATCTCCTCCACGGCCATGTCCGTGGACACGACGAGGCGCTCGCCCTCTCCGAGCTGGAGCACCGCCGCGTCGTCGCCGATGCCGAGCAGCACCTCTCCGTCGGCGACGGCACCCACCGCGTCCGCGAGGCGCCGGACCAGGTCGGACTCCAACCCGGGGCCGAGCTCGCTGCGGGACATGGAGCGCTCAGCCGACCGACGGCAGCCCGAACAGGACCGGACCGTGGGGCTCGGCCGAGAGCGATGCGAGCGCGGCCCGGGCGGCCGGGAGACGGTCGGGGACGTCCGACGCCAGGTGGCCCTCCGCCGCCGGACCGGCCTCGGCGGCCACCCCCGTCAGGACGAGGGCCGCCGTCGCGGCGTCGGCCGGCCCTGCGCCCCCTGCCATCAGGGCCCCGATCAGGCCGGTCAGCACGTCGCCCGACCCACCGCTGGCGACCTCGGGCCCGGCCGTGGCCGCGACCCGGACCACGCCGTCCGGCGGGACGATCCAGGCCGGCGATCCCTTGAGGAGGACGACGGCCCCCGTTGCCCGCGCGGCCCGGCGGGCCGC
>CAZEUW010000211.1:0-3858 GCA_964515425.1 uncultured Gemmatimonadota bacterium
TCAGCGGGACGGTCGGGCTCGAGGACGTCACCGACCCGGCGCTGGCGCTCGACCTCGAGGCCGGACGGCTCAGGGGCATCGACCAGCGCCGGGCCTCGCTGGCGATCGACGGATCCGGCCGCCTCGAGGGCACCTACCGGAGCCCCGACCTGACCGGCCGCTTCCGGCTCTCCAACGGCACCGTGCGGTTCCGCGACTTCCTGGGCGGCGAACAGGTCGTGGACCTCGGCGATCCCGACATCACGGGCCTCGTCGACACGACGGTGATGGCCGAGCAGCGGGTGCTCGAGCAGGCGCGCAACCCCTTCCTCCAGAACCTCCGGGCGGACGCCGAGCTGCTGATCGGGCCCGACCTCTGGCTCCGCTCGACGGACCTCAACGTGGAGATCGCGGGCGACGTCGACCTCCGGATGGACCGGGCGCAGGGAGACGTGCGGCTCTTCGGCGACGTCCGCCTCGTCCGGGGGACCTATCGTTGGACGGGCGCGCGCGGGCTCGTGTCGCGCCAGCTCCGGATCCAGGACGGCCGCATCTCCTTCGTGGGCACGCCCGGGATGAACCCGAACCTGAACATCACGGCGCTCCACCGGATCCGGACGGGGGACGTGGGGACGCTGGCCGTCACGGCCAACGTGACGGGCACCATGCTCGATCCGACCCTGTCCCTGACGAGCGTCCCCCCCATGTCCGAGTCGAACCAGGTCTGCGTCCTCCTGATCAACTCGACCTGCGGCGCGCCCGGCACGGGCCAGCTCGCGCGGGACCAGCTCCTGGGCCGCCTGAGCGCGGAGATCTCGACGGCGCTGGCCTCGGAGGTCGGGGCCGACTACCTGGAGCTGCGGAGCACGGCCCGGCGCGCTTCGTCCGACGAAGAGGCGGACGGCCCGGATCGGTCGCTCTTCTCGGAGGCGGAGGTGGAGGCGGGCTGGTACCTCTCCCCCGAGCTCTTCCTGACCGTGACCTACCCGTTCGGCCGGCCCTTTCCGGAGGGATCGCTCGACTGGCGCTTCACCGACCAGTGGACGCTGGAGCTGCTCACGGAGCTCCGATTCGAGCAGGGTTTCCGCTCCTCCTCGAGCTCGAACCTGGAGCGGGACCGGACCTGGGGCCTGTTCCTCTTCCGTGAATGGAGCTTCTGAGTGGAGCATCGGAGACCGGGCGAGGGGAGCACGACGGAGGATCGCGGTGTAGGGAACGAGCGGGCCGCGGACGGCCCGGAACGAATTCGAGGACGGACACACCCCACGGGCAGCCAACGGCGATGATGAACTACGCGAAGCTCTTCGGACTCATGGCCCTCCTCACGGCCCTCTTCGTCGGGGTCGCGGGCTACTTCGGAGGCACGAGCTGGATGATCGGGGCCTTCGTGTTCGCGGGCCTGTTCAACTTCGGCAGCTACTGGTTCAGCGATCGGATCGTGATGAAGATGTACGGAGCGAAGGGGATCCAGCGCTCCGACCACCCCGAGCTGTACGACATGGTCGACCGCCTCCGGAAGGCGGCCGACCTCCCGATGCCCACGGTGGCCGTCGCCCCGACCTCCCAGCCCAACGCCTTCGCCACCGGCCGGAGCCCGGAGCGGGCCGTGGTCTGCTTCACGGAGGGGATCCTCCAGGCGCTGGACCGCGAGGAGCTCGAGGGCGTCACGGCGCACGAGCTGGCGCACGTGAAGAACCGCGACATGCTCATCGGCACCGTGGCCGCGACGATGGCCGCGGCCGTCGTCATGCTGGCGCGCTTCGGCTTCTTCTTCGGGGGAGGACGCGACCGCGGCGGCGCCTTCGGCGGCATCCTGCTGCTGATCCTCGCGCCGCTGGCCGCGATGGTCATCAAGATGGCGATCAGCCGCGCGGGGGAGTACCGGGCGGACCGGGCCGGTGCCGAGGTGAGCGGTCGGCCCCTCGGGCTGGCCCGCGCGCTCCGAACGATCGAGCAGGCGGCGGAGCGGCACGGGACGATGAAGATCCGTGGCGGCGCGGGAGGGTCGAAGGAGGTCAACCAGGCGGCGGCGCACCTGTGCATCGTCAACCCGCTCCGCGGCAGCGGCGGCCTGAGCCTGTCGTCGCTCTTCAGCACCCATCCTCCCACGGACGAGCGCGTCCGGCGGCTGGAGGCGATGGCCCGGCAGGACGCTTGACGGAGGAGCCCTCGCGCGGTGCCGGCGCCGACTATCCGGTGGCGGTGGCGGATCGCTTCTTCGTGGTGGTGAACCGGGCGGCCTCCGGCAACCCCGGCGCCTCCCTGCGCCGGCGGATCGCGGCCGCCTTCGCCGACCACGACGTCCCCTTCGACCTGTACGAGCCCCCCGACGCCGGGTCCGCCATGGAGGCGGCGCGACGGGCGGCCCGCTCCGGGTGCCGTGCGGTGGTGGCCGCCGGCGGGGACGGGACGGTCGCGCAGGCGCTGCGGGGCACGGCCGGCACCGAGGTGCCCGTGGCCATCCTTCCGTTCGGGACCGGCAATCAGCTCGCCGCGAACTTCGGCATCCCCACCGCGCTCGAGGGGAGCGTGCGCGTGGCGGTGGAGGGCCGGATCGAGCAGATCGACCTCGGACGGGTCGACGGGGGGCACTTCGCGCTGATCGCCGGGGCGGGCCTGGACGCCGAGGTGATGGCCGACGCCACCGCCGAGCTCAAGAGCCGGCTGGGCTTCGGCGCCTACCTCGTGGCCGGCCTGAAGCACGTGGCGACACCGCGGCCCGCCGACTACCGGATCGTGGCGGACGGCGAGGAGGTGCGGGTCCGGGCCACCATGGTGCTGCTGGCCAACGTGGGGCAGGTGGCCGCGGGCACGCTGCCCGTCGAGCTGCAGGTCGGCCCCCGGATCTCCTTCCAGGACGGCCTGGTCGACGTCTGCATCTACGCCCCGAGGAACCTGCCGGAGATGGCGCAGATGCTGTGGAAGGTGGCCCGCCAGCAGTTCACCGGCGACGACCGCATGCTCTTCCTGCAGGCCCGCCGGGTGCGGGTCGAGTCGGAGCCGCCCGTGCCGGTGCAGCTCGACGGCGAGCCGGCGGGCGAGACGCCGCTGGAGGTCGAGATGGAGCCGCTGGCCGCCCGCATCCTGGTCCCGGCCTGACGATGGACCGCATCGTCGTACGGGGCGCACGGGAGCACAACCTCAAGGACATCGACGTGGAGATCCCGCGCGAGGCCCTCACGGTCGTGACCGGGGTCTCCGGCTCGGGCAAGTCCTCGCTCGCCTTCGACACGATCTACGCCGAGGGCCAGCGGCGCTACGTCGAATCGCTGTCGGCCTACGCGCGGCAGTTCCTCGGCGTGATGGAGAAGCCCGAGGTGGAGCAGATCGAGGGCCTGTCGCCCGCGGTCGCGATCGAGCAGCGGACCACGAGCCGCAACCCGCGGTCGACCGTCGGGACGGTGACCGAGGTCTACGATTTCCTGCGCCTCCTCTGGGCCCGGGTCGGCACACCCCACTGTCCCGAGTGCGGGCAGCCGGTCCGCAAGCAGTCGGTCGGCGAGATCGTGGACGCGGTCGTGGAGTGGGAGCCCGACGCCCGGATCGAGGTGCTGGCGCCGCTGGTGCGCGGCCGCAAGGGGGAGTTCCGCGACCTGTTCGAGGAGGCGCTCCAGGAGGGGTTCGTCCGTGCGCGGGTCGACGGCGAGCTGGTGGCGCTGGACGATCCCCCGGAGCTGGAGCGGCGCAAGAACCACGAGATCTCCGTGGTGGTCGACCGGCTGACGGCCCGGGAGGAGGACCGGGAGCGGCTCTCGGACTCGGTGGAGACGGCCCTGCGGATGACCGGCGGCACCGTGCGCGTGGACCGGCGCCACGACGGGGCCGAGCCCGAGGCGCGGCTCTTCAGCGAGGCGTACGCCTGTCCGGACTGCGAGGTGA
>CAZEUW010000212.1:0-3855 GCA_964515425.1 uncultured Gemmatimonadota bacterium
CCGTCCGAGCGGCGGAAGGCCCACCACTGGACGCCCAGGTAGGAGAGGAAGGTGATCATCGGCAGCCGCGCCGATCCCGGCCGGGGCACCACCTCGAGCGCGTCGCCGCGTCCCATCCCCTCGAGCCCCTCCTTCAGCGCCCCGATCCCGCCCAGGTCGTTCAGGGCGAAGCCGGTCACCAGCAGCGCGCCGCCCAGGGCGAGGGCGAACTGGAGGAAGTCGGTGGCGACCACGCCCCACAGGCCCGAGAGCGCCGCGTAGACCAGCACGAAGACGCACAGGGCCACGACGACCCACAGCCGCGGGTCGCCGGGCAGGACGGCCGGCACGGCTCCGAAGAGCCCGAGGGCTTCGACCACCTTCCGCATGGCCAGCATGGCGTAGCCGATGGCGATGCAGTTGATCGGGACGGCGAACAGAAACGCCCGGGCGCCCCTCAGCACGGCCGCCGAGCGCCCTCCGTACCGGATCTCGGTGAGCTCCGCGTCCGTCACGACCTCGGCCCGCCGCCAGAGCCGCGCGAAGAGGTAGATGAGCAGCAGGTGGGCGAGGGCGAAGGACCACCACTCCCAGTTGCCGGCGATCCCGCGCCTCGCCACCAGCCCCGTGACGTAGAGGGGGGTGTCGACGCTGAAGGTGGTGGCCGCCATCGAGGTGCCCGCCAGCCACCAGGGCAGCGACCTGCCGCTCACGAAGAAGTCGACCACGCTCCTGCCGGCGCGGCGGGAGAGCCACAGCCCCACCGCCAGCGTCGCCGCCAGGTAGCCCCCGACGACGACCCAGTCGAAGCCGCTCACGCTCTCACCCCGCGCGCTCGTCCAGCCACAGGGCCGCCGCCCGCTGCATCACGGGCTCCGACGACCAGGCGCACGCGCCGTCGCACTCCAGCGAGGCCAGTATCCGCGGGTGACCGAACACGAGCACGTAGGCCTCCGACGACGACGCGATCGCGGTCCGAACGGCGGCGCGGGTGGCCTCGGAGAGGTCGGCCCGCCCCTTCCAGGCCCGCGGGGTGGCCTCGAGCGCCACGAGCGCCGCTCCGCCGCGCGATCCGCCGTCGTTCCCCTCCCCGGGGACCCCGGCCCGCTCCACGTCCCAGCCGAGCTCTGTCAGCGTCGAGGCGAGCACGTCGCCGAACGATCCGGCGGAGAGCGAGCCGCCGTCGTCGCTGACCCGGTGGAGGCGCAGCGGCCGGCCGCGGTGCAGCAGCTCCGCCGGGCTGCGGCCCGCGGGGCGGAGGCCCTCCCGGGCCAGCGCCAGCGCCTCCTCTTCGGCCGCGACGCTCTCCGGATCGGGGCGGACGGGGGGCGGAGCGAAGCGCTCCAGGGCCGCCCCGCTCCGTTCCAGGGCCGCCGCCACGGTCGACGCCAGCGACGCGTCCTGATGGGCGGCCTGCCGGACGGTGCGCGCCGACTGCTCCAGGTCCGAGGGATAGAGCAGCAGGTCGCACCCGGCCCGGAGCGCGCGGACGGCCTGCCAGCCCTCGGTGGCACCGCCGCCGTCGGCCCCGAAGCCCTCCATGACCAGCGCGTCGGTGACCACGACGCCGTCGAAGCCGAGCTCCTCGCGCAGCAGATCCCCGAGCACGGCCGGCTCCACGGTGGCCGGGCCGTCCCCGCCGAGCGCCGGGTAGCCCACGTGGGCCGTCATCACGGCGGCGACGACCTCGGCTGCGCTCCGGAACGGCAGGAGGTCGTCCTCGAGCGTCTCCCGCGGAGCCTCCACCACGGGGAAGGCGAGGTGCGAGTCCTCCGTCGTCCGCCCGTGGCCGGGGAAGTGCTTGGCGCACGCCGCCACCCCCTCCGCCTGGCAGGCCTCGATCCACGCCCGACCGAGGCGCGCGACCGTGCCGGGGTCGTCCCCGAACGAGCGCGTGCCGACGATCGGATTGCGCGGCTCGACGTCGAGGTCGAGCACCGGCGCGAACACCCAGTTCACCCCGACCGCCCGCGCCTCGCGCGCGGTCAGCGCCGCGGCCTGGCGCACGGCGCGCTCCGGCTCCGGGTGGGCGGCCAGCGCCGCGGGCGGGGGGAGCGTCGCGCCGCCCTCGAACTGCTGACCCGCGGCCCGCTCGAGGTCGGCCGCGAACCAGAGGGGGCGCTCCGCGGCCTCCCGAAGGCGCTCGGTGAGACGGGCCACCTCGGCCATGGACCCCCCGAAGACGATGAAGCCGCCGACGCCCGCCTCGAGCGAGCGCTCCGCGCGCTCGAACGCGCCTTCGAAGCCCTCGAGGTCGATGCGGACGGACTCCAGGAAGAGCCGCGCCGTCCGCTCCGCGACCGCCTCGCGCCCGCCGCTCGTCACGCCACCACCTCCTCCTCGCCGCCCGACCTCCGGCCGGGGGTGGTCGACCCGAGGATCCGGGGCCCGCGGGCCCCCGTCGCCCACGGCGCCGACGCCGGGATGCCCAGCCGATGCTGTCGGGCGAGGAGGGCGAACGCCACCGCCTCCCGCGCGTCCGGGTCCCACCCGAGCTCCGAGAGGTCCCGCACGCGCGCTGGCGCGCACCGCTCGCGGATCCGACGGACGAGCTCCGGGTTGCGGGCGCCGCCCCCGCAGACGACCACCTCGTCCACCTCGAAGGGCAGCCCAACGATCGCCTCCGACGCGGTCCGGGCGGTGAGCTCGGTGAGCGTGGCGACGACGTCCTCGACGGGGAGCTCCCCGTGCTCCGCCAGCCATCCGGCGACCCGCTCGTCGCCGAAGCGCTCCCTCCCGGTGCTCTTCGGGGGGGTCCGCGAGAAGAACGGATCCTCCAGCCACGGGGCGAGCAGCCCGGCGCGGACCCGGCCCGCGGCGGCCAGTCGCCCGTCGTGGTCGTAGGGCTCGCCCGCCAGGGCCCTGACCGCGGCGTCCACGAGGGCGACGCCCGGCCCGGTGTCGAAGGCGAGCGGCTCCGATCCGGTCCCGTCGGCCGGCAGGGCCGTCACGTTGGCCATCCCGCCCAGGTTGAGGACGGCGCGGGAGACGTCGGGCGACCCGAGCACGAGCGCGTCGAAGTAGGCGGTCAGGGGCGCCCCGTGCCCTCCGGCCGCGACGTCCCGGGATCTGAAGTCGGAGACGACCGTCACGCCCGTGCGCTCGGCGATCTCCGCCGGGCTCCCGATCTGGAGGGTGGCCCCGTGCCCCCGACCCTCGCCCTCCGGCGCCGGCTCGTGCCAGAGCGTCTGTCCGTGGCTGCCGACGGCCGCGACGTCGTCGCGTCCGATCCCCGCCTCCTCCATCAACCGGGCGGCCGCGTCGGCGAAGCGGCGTCCCAGCTCCGCGTGCAGCACGCAGATCTCGGCCGCGTCGGCCGAGCGGGGCGCCGCGGCGAGGCGCCGGCGGAACCCCTCCTCGTAGGGCTCGGAGCGGAAAGCCAGCGCCTCCACCGCGTCGGGTCGCTCGTCCTCCCCCTCGAAGCGGACGGCGGCCGCGTCGATCCCGTCCAGAGAAGTCCCCGACATCAGACCCAGGTAGACGCTCACGCCCCGGCCTCGGGACCGGAGCCGTCTTCGGACAGCAGGTCCGCGTGCACCCGCTGCGTGATCCGGTCGGCGTGGGCTCCGTCGTGCTGGACGACGGCGCGCAGGAACTGGTGGACCGCGACCTCCTCCCCGGCGACCCGCGCGCGCCGCTCCCAGTCGGCGCGATCCATGGCGTCGACGAGCACCATCGTGGCCTCCCGCGCCTCCCGGAAGCCGTTCAGCAGGTCGCCGATCTCGCGATCGGCCCCGGTCGGAGGATCGGGAGGCGGCCAGTCGGGAAACGACGGGACCTCACCCTCCTCGGCGCGAAGCCAGCGCTCGAGACGGGACCGGTACGCCCCCTCCTCGGTCTCGATCAGGTGGGCCAGGTGCTCCGGCGGCGTCCAGC
>CAZEUW010000213.1:0-3844 GCA_964515425.1 uncultured Gemmatimonadota bacterium
CCTTCGAGCGGGCCCGGGAGCTGGACGCGGTGGTGTTCGACAAGACGGGGACGCTGACCGAGGGCCGCTTCGGGGTGGCCGACGTGGTGCCGCTGGCGCGGGCGGCGGCGACGACCGAGGACGAGATCCTCCGCCTGGCGGCTTCGCTGGAGTCCCGCTCCGAGCACCCCATCGCCGCCGGCATCGTCCGGGGCGCCGACGAGCGGGGCGTCTCCTACGGGCCGCCCGAGGCGTTCGAGGCCATCCCGGGCAAGGGGGCGCGAGCCCGGGTGGACGGCCGGGAGATCGCCGTGGTCAGCCCCGGCTACCTCGAGGAGCAGGGGCTCGAGGTGACCGACGAACGGGTCGAGACGCTGGCCGGCCAGGGCAAGACGGTCGTCTACCTGCTCGTCGAGGGCGAGCCGGTCGGCGCCCTGGCGCTGGCGGACGTGATCCGGCCCGAGTCGCGGGAGGCGGTCGACCGGCTGAAGGAGATGGGCGTCCGCGTGGTGATGCTCACCGGCGACGCCGAGGAGGTGGCGCGCTGGGTGGCTGGGGAGCTCGGGCTCGACGAGTACTTCGCCGAGGTGCTGCCGGACGAGAAGTCCGCGCGGATCCGGGAGCTCCGGGAGCGCGGCTGGAAGGTGGCGATGACCGGGGACGGCGTGAACGACGCGCCCGCCCTGGTGGAGGCGGACGTCGGGATCGCGATCGGCGCCGGCACCGACGTGGCCATCGAGTCGGCCGACATCGTGCTGGTGAAGTCCGATCCCCGCGACGTGAGCGAGCTCGTGGAGCTGGCGCGCGCCACCTACCGAAAGATGGTACAGAACCTGGCCTGGGCCACCGGCTACAACGTGGTGGCCATCCCGCTGGCGGCGGGCGTCCTCGTGGGAGCGGGCATCCTGCTCTCTCCCGCCGTCGGGGCGGCCCTCATGTCCGTCTCGACCGTCATCGTGGCGGTCAACGCGCGGTTGCTGGGACGCGGTCGCGGGCGTCGACAGGCGGCGCGCCAGGGCTGAGCTCGCGCACAGACACGGAGGACGACGATGATGACGAGCCCCCGAGGTCGCTTCGTGATGGCCGCGGCAGCGGTGGTCGCGCTGACGGGAGCGCCCTGCTCCACGGCCTCGGCCCAGTCGGCCGCGGCCGACACCGTCGACGCGTCGGCCGTGCGGACCACGGTCCACGCCTTCCACGACGCCCTCGCCGCCGGCGACTCGGCCGCGGCACTCGCGTTCCTCCATCCCGACGTGCGGGTCTTCGAGGGCGGTCACGCCGAGACCCTGGCGGAGTACCGCGCGGGCCACCTCGGGGCGGACATGGCCTTCTCCTCCGCGGTCGATCGGGAGCTGCTCACCGAGTCGGCCTCCGTCGAGGGCGACCGGGCGCTCTACCTCGGCACCTACCGGATGGTGGGCACGTTCCGCGGTCGCGACCTGCGGCTCCTGGGCACCGAGACCATGGTGCTGGCGCGGACCTCGGACGGCTGGCGGATCCGGCACATCCACTGGTCCAGCCGGGAGGCGCCCGCCGGACAGGACGGCTATTGACGGGATCCGGCTCACCGGCGGCGATCCGCTAGCCTCCTAAGGCTGATCCTCCAGCTCCAGCTCGGCCACGATCCGGACGAAATCCCTCACCGCTCCCAGATCCTCGATCGCTTCCAGGACGCGATCGTAATCCAGCTCCACGTAGTCGTGGACGAGCACGTTGCGGAAGCCGGGAATCAGCGCCAGACGCTCGACCAGTTCCTCGGAGAAGCGATCGAGCTCCCCGAGCGTGCGTACCGCCTCCGTGTAATCCTGGAAACGAATCCCGCGCCGGGACGCCAGCTCCCCGGACACGTCGATCACACCCTGGCAGATCACGAGGAGCGCGTACAGCAGGTCGTTGCGGAGCCCGAGGTCGGATCGCAAACGCGACGCACCCTCGATCTCTTCGCGAAGCGCGTCGACGTGCTCGAGCTGCTCGCGAACGTCTGCCAACCGCTCCGCGAGGGGGCTCACTGCGCCAGTGCGGAGAGCTTGATCCGGCGCATGCGCTCGAGGTAGGGCCGGAGGTCTGCGTGGCGCAGGAGGACGTCGCGGACGAAGATCCGGTCGGCCTCCTCGTCCCGACAGTAGAGCCGCCGACCCTCCGACACCGCCTTCGCCGCCAGCTCCGGCGGCGCGTCGTTGAGCACGACGACCTGCACGTCGTTCCGGTGGAGCGCGGCGATCAGCTCCGAGCCGAGGCGAACCGCCCGGCGGCTTCGCGCGGAGCGATCCGGGAGCCGTGCGGCATCGAAGACCACCCCCACGTCGACGTCGCTGTCCCCGTGCGCTCTCCCCAGGGCATGGCTGCCGAAGAGGTAGGAGGAAACGACGTCCTCCGGCGAGGCATTCGAGAAGTGGCGCTTCGCGGCCTGCAGCGCGGTCTCCACGGGACGGCTCTCTCGCGACGGGTCGTGGCGGTGCCGGAGTGGAAATGTAGCGGACGTTCGGTGCGGGCAGAACCCGCGGCGAGATCCCATTCGGGAGTCTGCCCGTGCTCCCCGCTCCGGGCGCACCCAGCGTGCGAACAGCTCGCCGTGTTGGTGGTACGGAGAGGCGAAGGACGTCGACGCTCCGAACCCCAGGGACCGGCGTGGCCAACGCAGTCAAGCGGCTCTTCCAGAAGGTCGTCGACGTCCGGGACGAGGAGCTGAACGCGCTCCTGTGGGCCACGGCCTACGGCTTCTTCATCCTCTTCTCCTACTACATCCTGCGGGCCGTCCGCGACGACATCAGCTCGGCCGACCGGGGCAACCTCCAGCTGCTGTGGACGGCGGTCTTCTTCGTGATGCTGGGAGCCGTGCCCCTCTACTCCTGGGTCTCCTCCCGCTTCGAGCGGACGGTCTTCGTCCCCCTGGCGAACCGATGCTTCATCGCCTGCCTGCTGGCGTTCTTCGCTGCGCTCCAGATGCTGCCGGAGACCGCGCGTCCCTGGATCGACCGCGTGTTCTACGTGTGGACGAGCGTCTTCGCGCTCTTCGTGGTCACGGTCTTCTGGGGCTTCGTGAACGACTGCTTCGACAACTCCCAGGGGCGGCGCCTCTACGCCTTCATCGCCGTCGGCGCCTCGCTGGGCGGGATCGCCGGCTCCTCGGTCACGGCGGGCATCGCGGACGCGGTGCCGACCTTCGCCCTGCTGCTGCTCGCCTGCGTGCCGCTGGAGGCCGCCTCCTGGTGCGTGAAGCCGATGAGCCGCTGGTTCGCCGGCCGGGACCTGAAGGCCGTCGTCGGGTCCGGGGAGGACGGCGCGGGCGCGCCGCCGGACGCCGCCGACGCGGAGGTCGCCGAGGTCGAGCGGCCGCTCTCGGGCGACGCCTGGAGCGGAATCCAGGCCGTCTTCCGGGACCGCTACCTGCTCGGCATCGCCGGATTCATCCTGCTGATGACCTTCTCCTCGACCATCCTCTACTTCGAGCAGGCGCACCTGGTGGGCGAGGCGTTCCAGGACCGGGGGGAGCGCACCGCCTTCTACGCCCAGATCGACCTGGCGGTGAACGTCCTCACGATCCTCTTCCAGGTCTACCTGACGGCACGGATCATCAAGGCGATCGGCGTGGGGCTGAGCCTGGCGCTCATCCCGGCCCTCGCTTGCCTCGGCTTCGCGGCGCTGGGGATCTTCCCCCTGCTCGCCGTGCTGGTCGTGGCGCACGTGGGGTACCGGGCCGGCCGCTACGGGATCACGCGGCCGGCCCGCGAGGTGCTCTTCACCGTCGTGGGGCGCGAGGAGCGGTACAAGTCGAAGGCGTTCATCGACGCCGCCGTCTACCGGGGCGGTGACCTGGCCAGCGGCTGGATCTTCGCCGGCCTGCAGGCGCTGGGCCTCTCGCTGG
>CAZEUW010000214.1:0-3814 GCA_964515425.1 uncultured Gemmatimonadota bacterium
CTGCTCTGGCGCGACCTCTGGATCGCCCTGGCCGAGGCCCAGCGGGAGCTGGGCGTGGACGTGCCCGCGGAGGCGATCGAGGCCATGCGCGGTGCCCGGGAGGAGCTCGACCTGGAGCGGGTGGCCGAGCTGGAGGCCGAGACGCGCCACGACGTGATGGCGCACGTCCACCACTTCGGCGAGGTCGCCCCCGAGGCTCGTGGCTGGATCCACCTGGGAGCGACCAGCGCCTACGTCGGCGACAACGCCGACCTGATCCGCCAGCGCGAGGCGCTCGGACTGCTAACCGACCGGCTCCGCGACGCCTGCGCGGCGCTCGCCGACTTCGCACGCGAGCACCGCGCGTTGCCGACGCTGGGCTACACGCACGCCCAGCCGGCCCAGCCGACCACCGTCGGCAAGCGGGCCTGCCTCTGGCTCGCGGACCTCCTGTCCGACCTGGAGGCGGTGACCCTGGCCGCCGGGGAGCTGAAGCTCAGGGGGGCACGCGGCACCACGGGGACCGAGGCCAGCTTCCTCCGGCTCTTCGAGGGCGACGGCGAGCGGGTGGACGCCCTGAACAGCCGGCTCGCCGAGCGCTTCGACTTCCCCGGCGTCTACGACGTGGTCGGCCAGACCTACCCCCGGAAGGTGGACCAGCGCTGCCTCGCCGTGCTCAGCGGCGTCGGCGCCTCGACCGCCCGGATGGGCCACGACGTGAGGCTCCTGCAGTCGTTCGGCGAGGTCGAGGAGCCCTTCGGCGACCGTCAGGTGGGCTCCTCCGCGATGCCGTACAAGCGGAACCCGATGCGCTCGGAGCGCATGTGCTCGCTCGCCCGTCACCTGTGCACGCTGGAGCTCGACGCCTCGTGGACGGCCTCGGTCCAGTGGTTCGAGCGAACGCTCGACGACTCGGCGGTGCGCCGGATCTCGATCTCGGAAGCCTACCTGTCCGCGGACGCCGTGACGCTGCTCGCGGCCAACGTGGCGTCCGGCCTCGTGGTGCACCCGGCGACGATCCGGCGCCGCCTGGAGCGCTCCCTGCCCTTCCTCGTGGTCGAGGAGGTGCTGGTCGCCGGCGTCCGGGCGGGCGGCGACCGGCAGGCCCTCCACGAGCGGATCCGGGCGCACGCGATGGCGGCGCGCGAACGGCTGGACGAGGGCGCCGCCGACAACGACTTTCTCGAGCGCGTGGCCGACGACGGGGAGGTCCCGCTGGAGCGGGAGGCGCTGGAGGAGCTGGCGCGGCCCGATCGACTGGCCGGGCGGGCGCCCGCGCAGGTGGACCGGTTCCTGCGCCGCCGGGTCGAGCCCGCCCTGGCCGGCCACGACGCCTCCGGGAGCGGCCCGGAGCTGCGCGTATGAGCACCCGATCCCCTCGAGGGCCATGACCCGACCGCTCGAACAGTCCGACCTTCCCTTCCCCCTCCACCACCGGGGCAAGGTGCGGGAGATGTACGCGCTCGAGAACGGGGACCTGCTGATGGTCGCCAGCGATCGGATCAGCGCCTTCGATCGGGTGCTCCCCGATCCGATCCCCCACAAGGGCGCGGTCCTCACCCAGATCTCCGCCTTCTGGTTCGGGCGCACGGAGCAGCTCGTCCGCAATCACTGCCGCAGCGCCGACCCGGACGAGATCGTCGAGCTGCATCCGGAGCTGGAGGAGACGCGCGAGCGATGGGCGCACCGGGGGATGGTCGTCGAGCGGGCGGAGCCCTTCCCGGTCGAGTGCGTCGTCCGGGGCTACCTGTCGGGCTCCGGCTGGCGCGAGTACCGCGACGAGGGGACGCTCGCGGGCGAGGAGCTCCCGGAGGGGCTGCGCGAATCCGAACGGCTCCCGGAGCCGCGCTTCACGCCGGCCACCAAGGAGGAGGAGGGGCACGACGTCAACATCACCTTCGACCACATGGAGGAGATCCTCGGAATCAAGTCGGCGCGGGTGCTCCGGGACTACAGCCTCGACCTCTACACGACCGCTCGCGACCTCGCCCACGATCGGGGGATCATCATCGCCGACACGAAGTTCGAGTTCGGCATCTGCCGGCGCACCGGCGAGATCCTCCTCATCGACGAGGTGCTGACCCCCGACTCCTCGCGCTTCTGGCCCGCCGACGAGTACGAGCCGGGCGGCCCGCAGGCCTCGCTGGACAAGCAGCCGGTCCGCGACTGGCTGGACGAGCTCGTGCAGGAGGGCCGCTGGGACAGGGAGCCGCCGGCCCCGGACCTGCCGGAGGAGATCGTGGAGGCGACCTCCCGGCGGTACCGGGAGGCCTACCGCCGACTGACGGGCGCCGAGCTGCCCGGCGCGCCCTCCACCGGCGCCGACGCCTGAGCGAGAGATACGAGGAGGCCGCGATCCCGACCTTCGAGGCGGAGATCCGGGTGACGCCGCGCGAGGGGGTCCTCGACCCCGAGGGGGAGACGATCGCGAGCGCCCTCGATCACCTGGGCTACGGGGGCGTCGAGGGCGTCCGGGCCGGTCGGCTGGTGCGGCTCCGGGTCGCCGCCGAGGACGCGGACGCCGCTCGCGACCGGCTCGGGGCGATGTGCGAGGAGCTCATCGCGAACCCGGTGATCGAGGACTACGAGATCCGCCTCGGCGGCGGGACCGACGGGGAGGGCGACGCCGGGTGAGGTTCGGCATCGTGCGCTTCCCCGGCACGAACTGCGAACGGGACTGCCGCCGGGCGGTCGAGGACGGGATCGGCGAGGAGGCCGTCTACCTCTGGCACCGGTCGCACGACCTGGCGGACTCGGACGTGGTCGTGATCCCCGGGGGCTTCTCCTACGGCGACTACCTCCGGGCCGGCGCGATCGCCCGCTTCAGCCCCATCATGCGCGAGGTGGCGGACTTCGCCCGCGGAGGCGGACCCGTGGTGGGCATCTGCAACGGCTTCCAGGTGCTTTGCGAGGCCCACCTCCTCCCCGGCGCGCTGATCCGGAACCGGGGGCTCCGCTTCCGCTCGCACGACTGCCGGCTGCGGGTGGAGCGGACCGACACCCCCTTCACCGCCGCCTACCGCGACGGCGAGGTGCTGCGGATGCCCCTCTCCCACGGGGAGGGCCAGTACTTCGCCGACGACGAGACGCTCCGCCGCCTCGTCGACGAGGGGCGCGTCGTCTTCCGGTACGTCGACGCCGGGGGCCGGGCGACGGCCGCGGCCAACCCGAACGGCTCGGTCGACAACGTCGCCGGCATCTGCAGCGAGGGCCGGAACGTCGTGGGCGTGATGCCCCACCCCGACCGCGCCATCGACCCCCTGCTCGGCTCCGAGGACGGGCTGGGCCTCTTCCGCTCGGCCCTGGTCGCCGCCGGCGCCGCGACGGCCGAGGCGTCGTGAGCGCGCCCGGGAGCGGGGCCGCGGTCGCCGCCACCGACAGGGCGGCCGCCCTCGAGCACGGCCTCACCGGGGAGGAGTGGGAGCGCATCCTGGACGCCCTCGGTCGCGCGCCCACCCTCCCCGAGCTCGGCGTCTTCAGCGCCATGTGGTCGGAGCACTGCAGCTACAAGACCTCCCGACCGCTGCTGCGCACCCTCCCGACCGAGGGCGAGCGCGTCGTCCAGGGACCGGGCGAGAACGCGGGCGTGGTCGACGTCGGCGACGGATGGGGGGTGGCCTTCAAGATCGAGTCGCACAACCATCCCTCGGCCGTGGAGCCCTACCAGGGCGCGGGCACCGGGGTGGGCGGCATCCTCCGCGACGTCTTCACGATGGGCGCCCGTCCCGTGGCCGTGCTCGACAGCCTTCGCTTCGGCTCGCTGGACTCCCCCCGTGCGCGCTACCTGCTGGACGGCGTCGTGCGCGGGATCGGCGACTACGGCAACTGCGTCGGC
>CAZEUW010000215.1:0-3799 GCA_964515425.1 uncultured Gemmatimonadota bacterium
GGGCGCAGATGGTCTTCGCGTCCGGGCTCTCCCCCGACCTCGCCATCGCCAGCGCGCGCCGCAGGGGCATCCGCACCGGCTCCAGCTCCTCCTCCGGCTCGGGGCGGGCGTCCACCGCCCGCGTCGCCCTGGCGAGGTAGAGGTGGATCACCTCGTCGGTGAAGCCCGGCGAGGTGTAGGCGCGTCCGAGCGGCTCCAGCTCCTCCGCCGCGAGGCCGGCCTCCTCCTCCAGCTCCCGCGCCGCACACGCCGCGGGCGCCTCGCCCGGCTCGAGCGTCCCGGCGGGAATCTCCCACAGGGTCGTGCCGGCGGCGTGTCGATGCTGCCGGAGCAGCAGCACCGTCGGCCCGTCCTGTCCGTCATCGGGGTCGGCGTCGGGCCCTCCCGACACGAACGGAAGCACCCCGGCCGCGCCGGGATGGCGGACGACCTCCCGCTCCACTTCCCGGCCACCGGGCGTCAGCGCGCGCTCGACGCGCACCCGGAGCAGCTTCCCCTCGAAGACGGTCCGTCCGTCCGGCGCCCCCGGTTCGCTCACGCCGGCGCGGCCGCCCGGGAACCCCCACGGTCGGGGACGATACCCGAAAATGTACCGAAAGTCAAGGGAAGGTGACCACGTCGACCCGCTCGAACCGGCGCTCGAGCTCCGGCAGGACCGCGTCGGCCTCGGCCACGACCACGCCGACCAGGCCGTCGGGCGCCAGGGTGCCCCGCAGCACCCGGACCGCCGCCTCGGCGTCGACCGCCTCCACCCGGTCCCGGTAGGTCTCCCACCAGTCCTCCGGCAGGCCGTAGACGACCTGGGTCGCGCGCTTGCGGGTCACCTGGCTGACGGTCTCGAACTCACGCGGCATCGAGAGCACGAGGTTGTTGCGCGCCACCTCGAGCTCGTCGCTCGAGGGCGGTCGCTCCCACATGCCGCGGACCTCGGCCAGGAACTCTTCCAGCGCCGGGGCGGCCGACTCGGTCTCCACCGCCGCGCTGGCCACGAACGGTCCGGCCGCCCGGCGGAAGTCGAAGGAGGAGCGGGCCCCGTAGGTCCAGCCCTTCTCCTCCCGGAGGTTCATGTTGAGGCGGGAGTTGAACAGCCCTCCCAGCAGCGCGTTCCCGACCAGCGCTGGGAAGAACCCCCCGGCGCCGTAGGCCAGGCCCACCGTGCCGAGCCGGACCTCGGCCTGGGCGCTCCCGGGACGATCCACGACGAGCACGCGGCCGGCCTCCCCGGCGCGCTCGCCCGGATCGGGCACCTCGACCTCGTCCGCCCGGCTCTCGTGCGCCGGGAAGCGCTCGTCGATCGCCGTCCCGAGCGTCTCCGCCTCCAGGTCGCCGGCCGCGACGACGGTCAGGCGGCCGCGACGGTAGCGGGCGTCGTGGAACGCGCGCACGTCCTCGCCGTCCCGCTCCCGGACCGATTCGGGCGTGCCCGCCGAGGGGACCGCGTAGCGGTGGTCGCCGAAGATCGCCCGGACGAGGGCGTGATCCGCGACGACGTCCGCCTCGTCGCGGTCCCGCTCCTGCTCGTCGGCCAGCTCGTCGCGGACGCGGCGGACCTCGCCGGCCTCGAAGCGCGGCTCCTCGATCACGGCCCGGAGGAAGTCGAGCGACTCGTCGAGCCCGTCGCTGAGGGTGTGCATGGTGAGCAGCGTCGCGTCGTAGCCCACCGACGCGTCGAAGCCCGCCCCGATGCGGTCCAGCCAGCTGGCCATCTCCGTGGCCGAGCGCGAGCCCGCCCCCTCGGTGAGCAGCCGGCCCGTCAGCTCGGCCGCACCCCATCGGTCCGACGGCTCCGCGATCGCCCCGGCGTCGATCAGCACCCGCAGGGAGACTTCGGGGAGCTGATCGTCGCCGGCCGCCCAGAGGTCGATCCCGTCGGCGACCTCGACGTGTCGGAACTCCGGCAGGTGGAGCGGGCGGAGGTCGTCGGGTCGGGGAGGACGCGTGCGGTCGGGCCCCCCGCTCACGCGGCGCTCCTGCGGTGGCCGTCCCCCGCCCTCGGCACCACCCGCACGACCGTCAGCCGCTCGTCGCGCAGCACCGACGAGGCCACCTCGGCCGCCGCCGAGGTGTCCACCGACGCGTAGCGATCGAAGGCGCGGTTCACGTACGCGGGATCGTCGCGGAGCACGGCGGCGTGGGCGAAGGCGTCGGCCCGGTCCCCCACGTTGTTGAGCTGCCGGACGAGCGAGCGGCGCGCCCGATTGCGCGCCCCCGAGAGCTCCCCGTCCTCGGGGCCCTCCGACCGGATGCGAGCCAGGACGTCCCGGACCGCCTCCTCGAGTCGGTCGGCGTCCACGCCCGGCCGGGCGGTGGCGACCACCCAGAGCATGCCCACCTGCTCGGTCGGCCAGGTGAACGCGCTCACCTCTCCCGCCAGCTCGCGCTCGTACACCAGCTCCCGGTACAGGCGCGAGCTCTTCCCGTCGGCCAGCAGGCTGGTGAGGATGTCCGACGCCTCGAATCGCGGATCGGTGAAGGCGGGAGCGTGGAACATGCAGTAGACGCGCGGGACCTTCACCTGATCCTCGATCGTGCGTCGCCGCTCGCCCCCGGCGGCGGGCACGTCCGCCTGGACCCGCGGCGGCTCCCCGCCCGCGGGGATCTCCTCGAACCAGCTTCCCACCTTCCGGAGCGCGACGTCCGGGGCCACGTCGCCGGCCACGACGACGGTGGCGTTGTTCGGCACGTAGTAGGTGCCGAAGAAGTCGTGGACGTCCGCCAGGTCGGCGGCGTCGATGTCCTCCATGTAGCCGATCGTCGGATGCCGGTAGGGATGGCCCTCGGGGTACGCCTCCTCCAGCACCGTCTCGAAGGCGAGCCCGTACGGTCGGTTCTCGTACGACTGGCGCCGCTCGTTCTTCACCACGCCCCGCTGGTTGTCGAGCTTCTCCTGGTCGATGCTGGAGGCGAAGAAGCCCATGCGGTCCGACTCGAGCCACAGGGCGAGGTCGAGCTGGTTGCTCGGGAGGGTCTCGTAGTAGTTGGTCCGGTCGAACCAGGTCGAGCCGTTCAGCGTCCCGCCGGCGTTCTGGATCAGGCGGAAGTGCTCGCCCTTGGCCACGTGCTCCGAACCCTGGAAGAGCAGGTGCTCGAACAGGTGAGCGAACCCGGTCCGGCCGCTGCGCTCGTCCTTCGAGCCGACGTGGTACATCACGTGGAGCGCCACCACGGGCGTGGAGCGGTCCTCGTGCAGGATCACGCGCAGACCGTTGGCGAGCACGTGTTCCCGGTGCGGGAAATGGAACTCGTCTGTCATCAGTAGTCCACCAGCGAGGGACGTGGCCTCGGAACACCGGATGCTCCGGCCCCGGGGAGGGGTCGGTGGAGCCGGCGACCGGCGAAGCTAGGCGGCCGGAGTCCGGCGCTCAAGCGGCGCACGGGCCGAGACGTACCGCTCCCGGCGTCCCCGACCGCGCGCCGTCCGCGCCACGACGCACCGAGGCCGGCCCGGACGGAGCGTCCGAGGCCGGCCTCGTGGAGGGCGATAAGCCGGGTTCTGTCGCGGGCTCGCGCCCGCCGAGGTCATCTATCTGCGACGCCGGTCTCCCGACGCCTGACGCGGCCTACCCGGGGCTCGTCGCGGCGGGCCGCCGCTCGCCCCTGCTTGGCCTTGCTCCCGGTGGGGTTTGTCGTGCCGGCACCGTCTCCGGTGGCCGCGGTGGGCTCTTACCCCACCCTTGCACCCTTGCCTGTGCGGCCCGCGAGGGCCGCCATCGGCGGTCTGCTCTCTGTGACACTGTCCGTCGTCTCGCGACGCCCGGGTCTTCCCCGGCACCGTGCCCTGCGGAGCCCGGACTTTCCT
>CAZEUW010000216.1:0-3796 GCA_964515425.1 uncultured Gemmatimonadota bacterium
GCTGGAGGTTCGCGGTGACCTTGAAGACGCCGCCCTTGCCCTGGACCTCGTCCAGGACCTCCTCGCGGCTGGCGTCGGCCACGTCCTCGCCGAAGACCACCACCCGGGGGTCCCGCGCCATCTCGTCGTGGAGGCAGCGGTTGAGGAGGTCGACCATCGTCGTCTCGTCGCCCTCGAAGGAGGGCTCGGTGTCGAACTCGTCGCCGGTGGGGTCGATCTCGTCGGAGTAGACGTGGTGGTAGACGGTGTCGGGATCGGGCTGGGGGCGCTCGGCCGCTCGATCCGCGGCCTCGTAGACCGCCTCGTCCACCTCCTCGCGGAGCGCCTCGAGTTCCTCCTCCGTCGCGATCCCTTCCCGCACGAGGTACTCGGCGAAGTTGGGGATCGGGTCGCGATCGGCCTCCTCCTCCCGCTCCGACGCGGGCTTGTAGAGCCGCTCGTCGTCCGACATCGAGTGGCTGTAGGGGCGGATCACGTGCGCGTGCACCAGAGCCGGACCCTTCCGCTCGCGGCAGTGCTCGACCGCCTCCGACATCGCCCGGTGGCTCTCGATCGGGTTGGTGCCGTCCACCTCGCGCACCAGCAGGTCGGGAAAGCCCGAGACGAGCCGGGAGATGCTCCCGCCGGCCGTCTGGACCTCGACCGGGACCGAGATCGCGTAGCCGTTGTCCTCGACGAGGAAGACGACCGGCAGGCGCTCGGTCGAGGCCGTGTTGAGCGCCTCCCAGAACTCGCCCTCGGAGGTGCAGCCCTCGCCTCCGGTCACCAGCACGACCTCCTCGCCCGAGAAGGCGACGTCCTCGGGGTCCACGCCGATCCGCTCCGCCCGCACGCCGGCCTCCGCGCAGCCCACCGCGGGGAGGAACTGCGAGCCGGTCGGGCTCGAGGAGGTGGGGATGTTGAGGTCGGGATGGCCCCAGTGGGAGGGCATCTGGCGGCCGCCGCTGGCCGGGTCCTCGGCGGCGCCCACCGCCTGGAGCAGCATCTCGTAGGGGGTGACGCCCAGCTCGAGGCAGAGGGCCCGGTCGCGGTAGTAGGGGAAGACCCAGTCCTCGCCGGGGCGGAGCGCCATGCCGGCCGCGACCAGGACCGCCTCGTGGCCGGCGCCGCTGATCTGAAAGAAGATCTTCTGCTGCCGCTTCATGGCGATCTCGCGGTCGTCCAGCTTCCGCGAGGTGTACATGGTCCGGTAGATACGGACGAGCTGCTCGTCGCTCAGACCGTGGGATCCATCGGCTTCGATCTTCGTGTCGACGGCTTCCAGGGGAGTCGGCATCGGTTCCTCGGGATATCGGTTCGCGCTCCGGCCTCGGCGGGCGACCCCGCGGCCGGTCCGGATGGGCCGGAAAGCCCGTGCCAGCGGGTGTCGAGCCGGAAGGCCCAAGATAGGCCGCCCGCCGTGCCCGGACCACCGATCGCGGGCGGCCGGGATTCGCCCGCCCCCCTTGGCGCGAGGCCCGGTCTCGTCGAGATTGCCGGTCGTCGACCGGACCGCTCCCTCCATTCGAACCTCGGGCGATCCTCACATGCGCTTCGCCTTCCACGAGACCCTCGAGCGCGACGAGCTGAGGCCCTTCGCCGAGGGGCTCGGGACCGCCCTCCGTCGGCACGGCCACGCCGAGGTCGAGGACCCCGACGAGGCCGGGCTGGTCGTGCACGGCTTCGACGCCGAGGACCCCACCTCCTTCCGGCGCCGCTCCCGCTCGGTCTTCCTCGTCGGCCTCACCCGCACCGGGCCGATCGACGAGCCCGCGCTCGAGCGGGGCTACCCGCTGCTGGTCCGCTCACTCTCGAACTTGCTCGTGGGCCTCGCGGAGGGCGGGAAGCGTCCTCGCGCCCACTTCTTCACGCCGGAGCGGGGCCACTACGAGGTGGCCTCGGGCGGGGACGGGGAGGGTTCGGGTGGCGGGGGTTCGGGCGGCGAGGGTCCCGGAGCCCCCGACCCCTACTTCGAGTCGGTCTACCGACGGGTGGAGCCGCTGGCGACCTCGACGCTGGTGGTCGACAACGTCTTCGACCCGGACCTACCGCCCGAGCTGCACGACGGCGACGCGACGACGGCGGCGCTCTGCCGCGCCGGCGAGCGGCTCGGTCGGCTCGACCTCCTGCCGACACCCTTCCCGCTCGAGGAGGTGCTGCCCGCCGCGGACCTGAGGCACCTCGAGAAGCTGTTCGGGATCGGGGGGCTCAGCTACGGGAACCTCAGCGTCCGCGCCGACGACGGGCGGTTCTGGATGAGCGCCAGCGGGGTGGACAAGTCGAGGCTGCGCACGGTGGGGCGAGACGTGTTGCTGGTGAAGGGCTACGACCCGGAACGGAACGCCATGGTGCTCAGCGTGCCGCCCGACCTGGAGCCGCGGCGCGTGTCGGTGGACGCGATCGAGCACTGGACGCTGTACCGGGAGCACCCCGAGGTGGGCGCGATCGTCCACGTCCACGCATGGATGGAGGGGGTGCCCGTCACCGACTTCAACTTCCCCTGCGGCACCCGCGAGCTGGCCGAGGCGGTGGCCGACCGGGTGCGAGCGGCCCCGGATCCTTCCCGGGCGGTGGTGGGACTCAAGAACCACGGCCTCACGATCACCGGCCGCTCGCTGGAGGGCATCTTCGAGCGCATCGAGGGGCGGATCGTGCCGCAGGTGCCGATGGGGTGAGGCGGGCATCCCGTCGAACGGCCCTCCGGAAGGCGGGGACGATTCGACGCTCGCGGCGCTCCAGGCGTGGATCGAGCGCGAGGAAGGCGTCCGCGCGGCCCTCCTCGTGGGCTCGCGAGCGGGTCCGATCTGCCCGGTGGACGCCCTCTCCGACCACGACGTCCTCCTCTTCCTCGCACCCGACGCGCCGCTCCGCGACCGCGACGATTGGTTCGCGGAGCTCGGACCGGTCGCCGTCAGCATCCGTGACTCGGTGGAGCGACCGTGGGGGACGGTGCCCACGCGGCTGGTCCAGTATCGGGACGGGTCCAGAATCGACTTCACCCTCTCCTCGACCGAAGAGCTGCGGAGGATCGCCCGCGCCGGGTCTCTCCCCCCGGCGAAGGCCCGTGGCCGGCGGGACCCTATGGCCGGGGCCTGGAAGAGCGCCTCGGGCCCCGCGACGCCGAGCGGCTCCGGGCGACCTGCCCGGGGCCTTCTTCGAAGGATGTGAAGGCGGCCCTCGACGCGATGATCGACCTCTTCCGGGACGCCTCCCGCGAGGTCGGCGAGACGCTGGGCTACGCCTACCCGACCGCGACCGAGCGTGACGTCGGCGCGCTGCTGGATCGGATCGCGGAGGCCGGCGAAGCCGGCGCGACGCAGAGCTGAGAGGGGGCTCGCCGGCGTCGTGGCGTCGCGACCCGCTCCCTGCTCCGGCACGCCCGCCTCGATCGGCTCCTTCTCGGGGAACAGCTCCGCCTCCGCGGCCCGGACCCGCTCGCGCAAGTCCGACACCTCCTCGGCGAAGGCGCGGTTGGTGCGCTCGACGGCCTCGACCACGGTCTCGAAGTGGCGTCCGGCTCGCATCCGGGCCTCGAACTTCGCCCGGCGATCGGTGGTCGAGATCTCGTCGCGCTGTTCGAACCGCACCTCGACGGGGGTCCCGGTCGTGTCTCGGGCGAAGGCGAGCCGGAGCGTGTAGCTGCCGGGGAGCGCCTCGGGCCCGAAGACAAGCGGTGGAGCGCGAGGAGGGGCGCTGGTGACAGGCGGAGGGGTGCTTGGTGCCTCGGCCACGGACACGCTGGCGATCCGCGGGGGCGGTGCTCGATGGGTCGTCCGGTTGGAACAGGTGACCGGCCAATCCGTTGAGCCGGCCTGCT
>CAZEUW010000217.1:0-3788 GCA_964515425.1 uncultured Gemmatimonadota bacterium
CCCTCAGGGAGCACCTCAATAAGGTAGGCGCGCAGCGACGAAGACCGCCGATCGGCTCCGAGGGGCTACCCTCACCGGGCCGCGTCGCAGATCGGACAGTCGAGCGGGTGGTTCACGAGCAGGAACTCGATCACCGACTTCCGGGCCAGCCGCGCCCGCTCGCTCGCCGTGTGCACCTCCATCCCGTCCTGCGCCCGAAGGACGCACGAAGGCTGGAGCTTGTCCTGCCCCT
Source organism: uncultured Gemmatimonadota bacterium (assembly GCA_964515425.1). Taxonomy (GTDB): domain Bacteria; phylum Gemmatimonadota; class Gemmatimonadetes; order Palauibacterales; family Palauibacteraceae; genus CAYVFM01. The sequence goes on from CAZEUW010000217.1 coordinate 233, forward strand.
CCACCTCCACGAGGCAGACGCGGCACTGGGCGGGGCGGGTCGGGATGCCGGGGTGGTAGCAGTAGCGCGGGACCATCACCCCGACCTGTTCGGCGGCCTCGATGACCCGCGTGCCGTCCGGCACCGAGACCTCGGCCCCGTCCACGGTCAGCGTCACCGTCTCCTGACGTCCGTCGTCGCTCATCGGGCGGTGCAGGTGTCGCGGAGGATGTGTGCCTCGTACTCGTCGCGGAACTTGTCCAGCGAGGAGCGGAGGGGAAACACGACGCTGTCGGCGAGCACGCAGATCGTCCGCCCGGTCAGCTGCTCGCAGAGGTCGTAGAGCGTGTCGATGTCCTCCATCTTGCCGTCGCCGCGCTCGATCCGCTCCAGGATCTTCGTGACCCAGGAGGTGCCCTCCCGGCACTGCACGCACTGGCCGCACGACTCGTGGGCGTAGAAGTGGGCGATGCGGCGCATGGCGGCGAGCAGACAGGTGCTGTCGTCCATGACGATCGGCGAAGCGGTGCCCAGCGCGCTGCCCGCCTCCTGCAGGTCCTCGTAGGTGGTGGGCACGTCCAGCTCGTCGCCCGACAGCATCGCCGTCGAGGAGCCGCCGGGGATGACGGCCCGCACCTCGCGGCCGTCCGGGATCCCGCCGCAGACGTCGTGGACGATCTCGGCCAGCGGCATGCCGAGCGCCAGCTCGTAGTTGCCCGGCCGCTCCAGGTGTCCGGAGCAGCACCACAGCTTCGTGCCGGGACTCTTCTCGGTGCCCCACTGCCGGTACCAGTCGGCGCCGTTCGCGACGATGCCCGGCACCGTGGCCAGCGTCTCCACGTTGTTGACCGTCGAGGGCCGGCCGAAGGCGCCCGCCTGCGCCGGGAACGGCGGCTTGATGCGAGGCTCGGCCCGGCGGCCCTCCAGCGAGGCCAGCATCCCGGTCTCCTCGCCCGCGATGTAGGCCCCCGCCCCGACGTGGACGGTGAGGTCGCACGACCAGCCGCTGCCCAGGACGTCCTCGCCGACGAAGCCGCGCTCGTACGCCTCGGTCACCGCCCGGTTGAGCACGCGGATGACCGGGAAGAACTCGCCCCGCACGTAGACGTAGACGTGCTCCGCGCGGATCGCGCGGGCCGCGATCAGGCACCCCTCGATGAGGAGGTGGGGCGTCCAGCGCATGATCTCCCGGTCCTTGAAGGCGCCCGGCTCGCTCTCGTCAGCGTTGCAGCAGAGGTAGTGCGCCTCGTCGCCCTTCTCCGGCATGAAGCTCCACTTCACGCCGGTCGGGAAACCGGCGCCGCCCCGTCCTCGCAGGCCGGAGTCCTTGACGACCGAGACGATGTCGCCCGGCTCCATGTCGACGGCCGCCCGGAGGCCCTCGTAGCCGCCCCGTTCGAGCCATCCGTCCAGCGTGCGCGCCTCCTCGTCGCCCATGTGGCGCGAGAGGAGGGTGGTCGTCTCCGAGCCGTGGCGGTGCGGGTAGCTCACGTGTCCTCCCGTGCGCCCGCCGGCTCCTCGTCCGGCGTCTCCTCGCGCAGCTCACGCACGATCTCCGGAACCCGCTCGGGCGTCACGTCCTCGTAGTAGCGGTCGTTGACCTGCACCGCCGTGGCGAAGCCGCAGGCGCCGAGGCATTCGACCTCCATCACGGTGAACAGGCCGTCGTCGGAGGTCTCCCCGAGGCGGACGCCCGCCTCCTCCAGGAAGGCGTCCAGCACGTCCTCTCCACCGCAGAGGTGACACGAGATGTTCGTGCACACCTGCACGAGGTACCGGCCCACGGGCCGCCGGTTATACATCGTGTAGAAGGTCGCCACCGAGTGGACGTAGGCGGGCGTCAGCTCGAGCGCCTCCGCGATCTCCCGCATGGCGGCGCCCGACACCCAGCCGTTCCGCTCCTGGGCGAAGTTGAGCATCGGGAGCAGCGCCGCCCGCTTCGTCGGGTACCGGCCGACCGCCGCCTCCAGCCGCGCCCGCCCCTCCTCGTCCTCGAACAGCGGGTCGTCCGAGCTCGAGGGTCCCTGGCGCTCGTGGGACATGTAGGGCTGCGAGCCCGCGACGGCCGGGTGGACGGGGTCGCTCATCGGTCGATCTCGCCCAGCACGATGTCCAGCGACGCGTTCACCGCGATGACGTCGGCGACCAGCTCGTCCTGCACCATCTCCGGCAGGGCGCCGAGGTTGACGAAGGAGGGTCCCCGGAAGCGGCAGCGGACCGGCTTCGTGCCGCCGTCCGAGACGATTCCGAGCCCCAGCTCCCCCTTCGAGCTCTCGACCGAGTACCACACGTCGCCCGGCGGCACCGTGAGGCCCTCCATCACGAGCTTGAAGTGGGAGATCATCGCGTCGATGGAGTTCATGGACTCGCTCTTCGGAGGCAGGACGACCTGCGGATCGTCCACGTTGATCGGACCCGCGGGCAACCGGTCGATCACCTGCTCGAGGATCCGGACGCTCTGCCGCATCTCCTCCATCCGGACCAGGAAGCGGTCGTAGCAGTCGCCGTGGCGTCCGATCGGGACGTCGAAGTCGTAGTCCTCGTAGCCCAGGTACGGTCGGGCCTTGCGCACGTCGTACGGAACGCCGCTGGCGCGGAGGTTCGGTCCGGTCAGGCCGTAGCTCACCGCCTTCTCGGCGGACATCACCCCCACGTCCTCGGTCCGCGCGAGCCAGATCGAGTTGTTCGTGAGCAGCTCGTCGACCTCGTCCAGGGTGCGGGGAAACGTGTCCACGAACTCGCGCAGGCCGTCCACCCATCCCGCCGGCAGGTCGGCCATCATCCCCCCGACCCGTGTGACGGAGGTGGTCATCCGGGCGCCGCAGTAGGCCTCGTGCAGATTGTAAATCCGCTCCCGCTCCTGGAACGTGTAGAGGAAGACGGTGAAGGCCCCGAGGTCGAGCGCCGTGGTCCCGAGCCACAGCAGGTGGCCCAGGATGCGGTTCAGCTCGTTGAGCAGGACGCGGAGGACCCGACAGCGCGGCGTGATCTGGATCCCGAGCAGGCTCTCCACCGCCCCCGCGTACGCGATGTTGTAGATCATCGGCGCCAGGTAGTCCATCCGATCCGTGTAGGGGACGACCTGGTTCCACTCCCGGTACTCGCAGGTCTTCTCGAAGCCGGTGTGCAGGTAGCCGATGTGGGGCGTGCAGCTCCGAACCCGCTCGCCGTCGAGCTCGAGCACCAGCCGGAGCACCCCGTGCGTCGCCGGGTGTTGGGGCCCGATGTTGATGAGCATCGACTCGCCCTCGAGCCCGTCGGCCGCCGCGCCCAGCTCTTCCGGGGACGTCTCCGGTCCCACGTCTCGAACGGCCGTCTCCGAGCCGTCGAGCATCCCGGCGGCCTCCAGCTCCTGCCGGGCGTAGACGTCCTCGAGGTCCCGGCTGAGCGCCCGCCGCGTCTGCTCGGAGCGCGAGAAGCGACCCCGGAGTGGGAAGTCCTTCCGCAGCGGGAAGCCCTCCTCGTAGTTCTCCGTCATCAGGATGCGCCGGAGGTCGGGATGACCGCGGAAGGTGACCCCGTACATGTCGTAGACCTCGCGCTCCAGCCAGTCGGCCGTGTCCCACAGCGAGGTCAC
>CAZEUW010000218.1:0-3749 GCA_964515425.1 uncultured Gemmatimonadota bacterium
CGCTCTCCAGCATCGCCTTGGCCGGGATGCAGCCCCAGTTGAGGCAGGTGCCGCCCAGGCCGCCCTCGTAGTTCTCCGCCTCGACGCAGGCCGTGTCCAGGCCGAGCTGGGCGGCGCGGATGGCGCACACGTAGCCGGCCGGGCCGGCCCCGATCACGATGACGTCGAACTCGTCAGCCATGGTCTGTCCTCGCTCTCACAGCACCATCTCCAGTGGGTTCTCGAGCATCCGCTTGTAGGTGGCGAGGAAGTCCGCACCCATGGCGCCGTCCACCACCCGGTGGTCGCACGACATGGTGACGCGCATGCGCTGGCGGACGACGACCTCGCCGTCGACGGCCACCGGCTTCTCCCGCGTCCGCCCCACGGCCAGGATGGCCGATTCGGGCGGGTTGATGACCGCGGTGAACTCGTCGATCGGGTACATGCCCAGGTTGCTGATCGAGAAGGTCGCCCCCTGGTACTCCTCGGGCTTCAGGTCGCGATCGCGGGCCCGGGCGATCAGCTCCCGGGCCTCGGCGGCGATCGCCTCGAGCCCCTTGCGCTCCGCGTCGCGCAGCACCGGCGTGATCAGCCCCTCGTCCAGGGCGACCGCGATGCCCAGGTCGACGCTGCCGTGGCGTCGGATGCCCTCGTCGGTCCAGCTCGCGTTCACCTCCGGGTGGCGGGCCAGCGCCTCCGCGGCCGTCTTCAGCAGCAGGTCGTTCACGCCGATCTTGACCGGTCCGTCCTCCGCTCCCACCCCGCGGCGGTCGTTGAGCTCGGCGCGGAGCTCGAGGGCGCGGACCATGTCGATCTCGGTGGTGAGGAAGAAGTGCGGCACGGGTCCCAGCGACTGCACCAGCCGCTTCGCGATCGCCTTCCGCATCTGGCTGGGCTCGATCAGCTCCTCCCGGAGCCGAGCCGGCCCGGCCGCTCCGGCTCCCGCGGCCGCGGCTCCGGCGGCGGGCGCTACACCCCGATCGCGGGCGTCCTCGACGTCGCGCTTGACCACCCGGCCGGAGGGGCCGGACCCCTCGATGCGGGAGAGGTCCAGGCCCGCGTCCGCGGCCATCTTGCGGGCCACGGGCGACGCGCGGACCCGGCCCCCGTCGTCGCGGCCGGCCGCGGTCGGCTCGGGCGCCTCCTCCACCTCCTCCTCGGTCTCCACGGCCACGGCTTCGGCGGCGTCGGCCCCCTCCTGGGGCCCTTCTCCTTCCTCGGGCGCCGGCTCGGGCGCTTCCGCCTCGGACGGCTCCTCGGGCACCTCCGCCTCCCCGGCACCGCCACCCGCCCCCGCCTCCTCGAGCAGGGCCGAGATGTCCTCGTCGGCCGCGGCGATGATCCCGATCAGCTCGCCGACGGGCACCGTCTCGCCCGCGGGGACGATCTGCTTGCGGAGGACGCCGGACCCCATGGCCTCGACGTCCATGTTGGCCTTGTCGGTCTCGATCTCGGCCACCACGTCGCCCTGGGCGACCTCGTCCCCCTCGGACACCTTCCACTCGACCAGTCGCCCCTCCTCCATCGTGGGGCTGAGCTGGGCCATCACCACCTTGTGCGCCATGGGGTCCCCGCCTCAGTCCACGTAGCAGACGGACTCGACCGCCCGCACGACGTTCTCGGCGCTCGGGAAGACGATCTTCTCGAGGTTGCGCGCGTAGTGCATCGGGACGTCGAGCCCCGAGACGCGCCGCACGGGCGCGTCCAGGAAGTCGAACGCCTCCCGCTGCACGTCGTCGGCCACCTGGGCGCCGATGCCGCAGGTGGGGTGGCCCTCCTCGACGACCACCACCCGGTTCGTCTTCTTCACCGAGGCGACGATCGTGTCGGTGTCCATCGGCCGGAGGGTCCTGAGGTCGATCACCTCGGCCCGGATCCCGCGCTCCTCCTCCAGGGTCGCGGCCGCCTCCAGCGCCTGGTGCACCATCTTCGAGTGGCAGACGACGGTGCAGTCGGCGCCCTCCCGCTTCACGTCGGCCTCCCCGATCGGGACGACGTACTCCTCGTCGGGGACCTCGTCCCGGAGGTTGTAGAGCAGCTCGCCCTCGATCATCACGACGGGGTCGTCGTCCCGGACCGCCGCCTTCAGCAGGCCCTTGGCGTCGTAGGCGGTCGCCGGGGCGACCACCTTGAGGCCCGGGAAGTAGGCGTAGAGGGAGTCGACGACGTTGGAGTGCTGGGAGCCGAGCTGGAGGGCGGCGCCGCCCGGGCCCCGGAAGACGGCGGAAGCGGCGTACTGGCCGCCGGACATCTGGTGGAGCTTGGCGGCGGAGTTCACGATCTGGTCCATCGCGAGGAAGGCGAAGTTCCAGGTCATGAACTCCACGATCGGCCGCAGACCGGCCATGGCGGCACCCAGGCCGAGCCCGGCGAAGCCGTTCTCGGCGATGGGCGTGTCCCGGACGCGCCACTCGCCGAACTCCTCCAGCAGGCCCTTCGAGACCTTGTAGGCCCCGTCGTACTCGCCGACCTCCTCGCCGAGGAGGAAGACGCTCTCGTCCCGCTCCATCTCCTCGCGGAGCGCCTGGTTCAGGGCCTCCCGGTAGGTGATCTCGGCCATCGCGCGGCTCCGCTCAGTCGAGCTCCGGGCGCCACGCGTCGCGGCGGTCCGGAGGATCGGGGTAGTCGTCGGCGTAGATCCCCTCGTACATCGTCGAGGGATCGGGTCGGGGGCTCTCGTCGGCGAACGCGGCCGCCTCCTCGACCTCCTCGATCACGGCCTCGTCCATCTCCTCGTACTCCTCCCCGGTGATCACGCCCTCGTCGATCAGCCGTCGGCGGAAGCCGAGGATGGGGTCGTCGTCCCGGTGCTCCTCGACCTCCTCCTTCGACCGGTACGTGCCGTGGGAGGGGTCGGCCATCGAGTGGCCCATGTAGCGGTAGCAGCGGGCCTCGAGGAAGGTCGGCCGCTTCTCCTCCCGCGCCACCCGCACCGCCTCGTCCGTGGCCTCCCGGACGGCCAGCACGTCCATGCCGTCGACGGCGGCGGCGTCCATGCCGTCGTAGGCGCAGGCGCGGTCGACGAGCTCCTCGATCGCGGCCACCCGCTCGATGTCGGTGCCCATGCCGTAGGAGTTGTTCTCGCACACGAAGACCACCGGGAGACCCCACTTCGCCGCCATGTTGAAGCCCTCGTGGAAGGCGCCGATGTTGAGCACCGAGTCGCCGAACAGGCACAGGCAGACGGCGTCCTCGTCCCGGTAGCGGATGGCGTAGCCCACGCCGGCGCCGATCGGCACGTGCTGGCCGACGATGGCGTGCCCGCCGAGGAAGTTGATCGAGCGGTCGAAGAGGTGCATCGAGCCGCCCCGGCCCTTCGAGCACCCGTCCACGCGGCCGTACAGCTCGGCCATCACCGACTTCGCGCTCATGCCGCGGTTCAACGCCTGGACGTGCTCCCGGTAGGCGCTGACCACGTAGTCGTCGTCGCGGAGGGCCGAGATCGTGCCGGCGGAGACCGCCTCCTGCCCCATGTAGAGGTGACAGAATCCGCCGATCTCGCCCATCTGGTAGGACTCCGCCGCCTTCTCCTCGAAGCGGCGGCCGAGCATCATCATGCGCAACATGCGCCGGAGCTCGTCCGCGTCGTGCCGCGAGACGCCGGCGGCGGCCGCGCCCTCCTCCTGCCTGCTCGCCATCCTCCGCGTCCTCAGGCCGAAGCTGCGACCCGGGACCGCAGCTCCTGCACCTGCTCCCCGGCGTGGTAGCTGGACCGGACGAGGGGGCCGCTCTCCACGTGGAGGAAGCCCTTCTCCTCGCCGACCTCC
>CAZEUW010000219.1:0-3724 GCA_964515425.1 uncultured Gemmatimonadota bacterium
CCCGATCTTGCCATCCTCGGCTCGCCGGACGACCGCCGGCGCTCGGACCGCGCTCCGGCGAACCCGTCGCGCCGGGGTCCCGGAGGAATCTCGTCGTCGTTTCGTACCGCTCCGAAGCACGCGAAGCTCGGGTCCGGACGTGCTCCGGTCGGATCCTCGACCGTCGCTGTCGACTCCGTCAGACATCCATCATGGCCGCCTCCCCCCAGACCGAGACCGACGAGGACCTGGCGCCGGTCGCCGACGTCCTCTCCGAGGAGGACCGGAGGCAGGTGCGTGTGCTCGTGGTGGACGACGACAGCACGGTCCTGGAGAGCTGCGAGTCGGTCCTCGCGGGGGCCGGCTACCGGGTGGACGCCGTCCGGAAGGGCCAGGAGGCGATCCGGAAGGTGAAGTCGGACGACTACCAGATCGCCCTGGTCGACCAGAAGATGCCCGACGCCGACGGCTTCGAGGTTCTCGAGACGGTCCGGGAGGAGAGCCCGGACACGCTGGTCATCATGATGACCGGCTACGCCTCCGCCGAGGGGAGCGTCCAGGCGGTGCAGGCCGGCGCCTGGGATTACCTGCCCAAGCCCTTCAGCGCCACCCAGCTCCTGGTGCTGGTGGGCCGCGCCGCGCACCGGCTCTCCCGCGTCGCCCGGGTGCTCGAGCGCGGCGAGGACGGGGTGCTGGTGGACGGCGACGTCACGATCCTGGGCGTCTCGGACGCCATGGAGAAGGTCGTGCGCCGGGCCCTGAAGGTGGCCGGCACCGACGCCTCGGTCTTCGTGACGGGGGAGAGCGGGACCGGCAAGGAGCTGATGGCCCGCTTCATCCACTCGGAGAGCCGGCGGCGCGAGAAGCCCTTCGTGCCGGTCAACTGCGCGGCGCTTCCGGGAGAGCTGCTGGAGTCCGAGCTCTTCGGCCACCGCGAGGGGGCGTTCACCGGGGCGGTCCGCGACAAGCCCGGGCTCATCGAGGTGGCCGACGAGGGGACCTTCTTCCTGGACGAGCTGTGCGAGATGCCGGTGGAGCTGCAGCCCAAGCTTCTCCGGGTGCTGCAGGACGGCGTGCTCCGGCGGGTGGGCAGCGAGAAGAACGACGCCGTCGTCGACGTCCGCTTCGTGTCGGCCACGAACCGCGACGTCGAGGGGGCCCTGGAGGACGGAAGCCTTCGGCACGACCTCTACTACCGGCTCCGGGTGGTCCCGATCAACCTGCCGCCGCTCCGGGAGAGGCGGGAGGACATCCCGCCCCTCGTGCGCGCCTTCGTGCGGCGCTACTGGAGCCAGCACGAGCTGCCGGGCGACGCCCCGCCCGAGATCTCCGACGCGGCGCTGGAGCGCCTGGTCGAGCACCGATGGCCGGGCAACGTGCGCGAACTCGAGAACCTCATCGAGCAGGTCGTGGTGATGTCGGAGCCCGGCGAGGAGATCGGGGCCGACGACCTGGAGCTTCTCGGCGACGGCCCCGCCCTCCGGACGGAGACGGCCGGCGGCTTCGACTCGGGCCTCGACCTCACCCGCGAGTACCACGACCTGAAGGACGAGCTCCTGGCCCGGTTCGAGAAGCAGTACCTGACCAGCGTCATCCGCCGCGCCGACGGCAACATGTCGGAGGCGGCGCGCAAGGCCGGGATCGACCGGACCACGCTCTATCGGCTCCTGGACAAGCACGGGCTCTCCAAGGAGTCCCTGACCTGAAGGCCGGCACGGGCCCCGGACCGGGGTGCGGATCCGGGCCGCGACCATGAGCGAGTCCGAGCGGAGGGTGGAGTCGACGGACGACGGACCCGACCCCGACAGACCGGCGGACGAAGGGGAGATCGACCGCCCCGACGCCCGGGCGTACCCCTGGTGGGCGTGGAGGGAGGAGTTCGACGGGCTTTCCGAGGAGGCTCGCCCCCTGGCCGAGGCGATCGGCCGGGCCGTGGAGGGGGAGGCGGATCCCGAGGACGCCGCCGGGGAGCTGGTCGCGCGGAGTGACGTGTCGCTCGAGCAGGCCTGGACCGCGGCGGATCGATTGTACCGGTCCCTCGACCGCGCCCGGGACGAGGCGCCGGAGGAGGAGCTCGAGGCGGCCCGGGACCGCCTCCATGAGGTCGTCCGCGAGGTCTGGATCGCGGGGGGACGGCGGGAAGGCGCGACCTTCCGCGACTTCGTCCGGGAGGTCGCCCACGACCTTCGGTCGCCGCTCCACTCCATCCTCTTCCTCACCGACGGCCTCTACCGCGAGGAGAGCGGCCCGCTGACCCCGGTGCAGAAGCGCCAGATCTCCGTGGTGCACACCGCCGCCGCGGCGCTGCTTCGGATGGCGAACGATGTGCTCGACTTCTCCAGCGCCGACGGGGAGCTCGGGGCCGACGAGGTCGACGTGGTCCCGGTCGCCGCGCAGCAGGTGGTGGGGGACCTGGAGAGCCACGTCGAGCCCCTGGTCCACCACCACCGCGCCTCCCTCGAGGTCGAGGCCGACCCGGAGGCCGGAGACGCCCGGCGGGGCGACCCGCAGGTGCTCAAGCGGATCCTCCTCACCCTCACCAGCAACGGCCTCGAGGCCGCCGGCGAGGACGGGACGGTCCGGGTGAGGATGGAGGGCGACGGGGAGCGGCTCCGGGCCGTGGTCGAGGACGACGCCGGCGACGTCGAGCCGGAGGAGCTCGAGCGGCTCATCGAGGGCGGGCCCCACGCCAGCGTCGTCCGGAGGCTCGACGGGGACACACGGGGGCTCGGGCTCGTCATCTGCGTCGGCGCGGCCGGGGCGGCCGACGGCGACGTCGCGGTGCGTCGCACCGACGACGGCTGGACGCGGGTCTCGGTGACGCTTCCGTTCCCCGTCTTCGAGCCCGAGGAGGAGGAAGGACGGGAGAGGGGAGAGTGAGCGGGGTGGATCCCGGTGAGGTGCGGTGTCGACGGGGGCGAATTCCGGCCGCGGTCTTTGTTGTCCCGACGCTCGCTTCGTCCCGGCACATCCTTGACGGCCTGCCGGCGGCCGGCCTAAAATCGGGGCGATCATGATCGACGCAGTCGCTTATCGCCACGGCTACGGATACGCGACCCGGCGGGCCGCCGGGAGGGAGGCCGTGCGCTAGCGCGACGCGTGGGACAGCACGGACGACTTTCCGAGCCCCCGGGTGACCGGGGGCTTTCTGTTTGCCCGTCACGAAGGGCCGAGCCGGAGACGGTTTGCCGATCACGAAAGTACAGGAGCCAGAGCCGATGACGACGACGCCGACAGCACGGGACGCACCGGTCGGGGCCCGACGATGATCGCCGTCCGGGGCGCCATCCGCGTCGAGCGGAACGACCGCGACGCCGTCTTCCGGGGCACGCAATGCCTCCTGCGGGAGATCCGCGACCGGAACGACCTCGCGGAGGACGACGTCGTCTCCGTCTTCTTCACCATGACGCCCGACCTGAACGCCGACTTCCCGGCCTACGCCGCCCGGGAGATGGGGTGGACCGAGACGGCCATGCTCGGCGCCCAGGAGTCGGCCGTCCCCGGGGCCATGGACCGGATGGTGCGCGTTCTCCTGCACGCCGAGACGAAGGGGCCTCCCCGCCACGTCTACCTCGGGGAGGCGGCGGCCATGCGCCCCGACCTTGCCGAGGAGGGCGATGCCGAGGGGGCGGTCCCGCAGGAGCCCGTCCGCCGCTCACCCCGCTTCGGGCGCCTGCTGGTGGTCGGGCTCGGGCTGATCGGCGGCTCGGCGGCCATGGCGCTCCGCCGCCGCGGGCTCTTCGAG
>CAZEUW010000220.1:0-3690 GCA_964515425.1 uncultured Gemmatimonadota bacterium
CGTCCTCGACGAGCGCCTTCTTGGCGTCCATCTCGGTCTCGGTGGCCGCGCCGACCCGGAGGACCGCGACGCCGCCCGCCAGACGGGCCATCCGCTCGCGGAGCTTGTCGATCTGGTAGTCCGAGTCCGCGGCCTCGATCGCGGCCGCGATCTCGCGCACCCGATCCTTGATCGCGCCGGCCTCGCCCCGACCGCCCACGATCGTCGTGTCGTCCTCGCTCACCACGATCCGGTCGGCCGAACCGAGGTCGTCCAGCGTGACGTCCTCGAGCCGGCGGCCGAGCTTCTCGGTGATCAGGTCGGCGCCGGTGACCACGGCGATGTCCTCGAGGTTGTCGTGCTGGCTGTCGCCGAAGCCGGGGGCCTCGACGGCACACGAGGTGAGCTGTCCTTTCACGTTGTTCACCACCAGGGTAGCCAGCGCCTCCTTCTCGACGCCGTCGGCGATGATGAGCAGCGGGTTGCCGGCCTGCGCGACCTGCTCGAGGATGGGCAGGAGGTCGTTCATGCTCGTGATCTCGTCGTCGTGGACGAGGACGAGCGCGTCCTCGAGCTCGGCCACCATCCCCTCCGAATCGGTCACGAAGTGGGGGGAGAGGTAGCCCTGGTCGAAGCGCATGCCCTCCACCGTCTCCAGGACGGTGTCGAGCCCGGCGCTCTCCTCGACGGTGATGACGCCCTCGAGGCCGACCTTCTCCATCGCGTCGGCGATCAGCTCGCCGACCTCCGGGTCGTTGTTGGCCGAGATCGCGGCCACGTGGGCGATGTCCTCACGGTCGGACGTCGGCGTCGACGCCTCGCGGAGCGATCGGATCACCCGCTCGGTCGCCGCGTCAATCCCGCGCTTCAGGGCCATCGGCTCCGAGCCGGCGGCGACCGCCTTCAGCCCCTCCTTGAAGATGGCCTCGGCCAGCACGGTGGCGGTGGTCGTCCCGTCGCCGGCCTCGTCGGAGGTCTGCGAAGCGACCTCCTTGACCATGGCGGTGCCCAGCCCCTCCATCGCGTCGGCGGGATCGATCTCCTGGGCGACGGTGACACCGTCCTTGGTGATCGTCGGGCCTCCGAAGCCCTTCTCGAGCACCACGTTCCTGCCCGTGGGACCCATCGTCACCTTGACGGCGCCGGCGAGCTCCTCCACGCCGGCCCTCAGCTTCCTCCTCGCTTCCGCGTCGAACTCCAGTTCCTTGGCCATGACTCCCCTCGGGTGTTTCCGTCTCGCGGTTTCCAGCGTGGGATTCCGTTCGTGGATGCTTCCGCTCTCAAAGACCTTAGAACATCCATGCCAGCGCTCGAGACCGCCCGGCGCGCGCCGGGGTCGACTCGCGCCGCGGCAACCGGCTTTCTCCCCCCGGAACCGGGGCCTAGCTTTCGCGGCCGCCACGACGTCCGCAGCGATCCAGAAGGGACCAGGTCCATGCACGCGCCCACGCTCCGTTCCGCGCCGGCCGCCGCCGCTGCGGCCCTCCTCGTCTGCACCGCGCTCGGCTCGTGCGCGCCCGGGGGAGCGGGCGACGCCGACCTCGTCCTCCGGAACGGGAAGGTCCTGACGATGGACTCGACCGTGGCCGAGGCGAGCGCGCTGGCGGCGGCGGGCGACACGATCCTGGCGATCGGGAGCGACGAGGCGATCGCCGCCCACGTCGGCCCCGACACGCGGGTGATCGACCTCGAGGGACGGCTGGCGGTGCCGGGCTTCGTGGAGTCGCACGGCCACTTCATGAGCACGGGCGAGGCGCAGCTCCGGGTCGGGCTGCTCGACACGTCGAGCTGGCAGGAGGTGGTGGCGCGGGTGGACTCGGCCGTGCAGCAGGCGGCGCCGGGCGAGTGGATCCTCGGACGAGGCTGGCATCAGGAGAAGTGGGACCGGGACCCGGAGCGCACGGTGGAGGGCTTCCCGGTCCACGACCGGCTCAGCGAGGTGGCGCCGGGGAACCCCGTGCTCCTCTCGCACGCCAGCGGGCACGCGGCGATCGCCAACGCAGCCGCCATGGAGGCGGCGGGGATCCGGCCGGACACGGAGACGCCCGAGGGCGGCCGGATCGTGCGGGACGCCTCGGGGAGGGCGACCGGGGTCTTCGTGGACGAGGCCGAGGGGCTGATTCGTGACGCGCTCGCCCGGTCCCGCTCGGACCTCGACGCCGCGGAGGAGGCGGCCGGGGAGGCCCGCGTGGCGCGGCTCGCGGCCCGGGAGGCGCTCCGCCACGGCGTCACGAGCTTCCACGACCAGGGCGCGTCGCTGGAGACGATCGACCTCTACCGACGGCTCGCCGAGGCCGGCGAGCTCGGCGTCCGGCTCTACGCGATGGTCTCCCAGTCGGAATTCACCGAGGAGAACCGGGCGGCGCTGCGGGAGCGCTTCACGGCGGTCGCGGCCGACCATCACCTGGCAGTCCGGGCGGTGGGCGAGGTCAGCGCCGACGGCGCGCTCGGCTCGCGGAGCGCGTGGATGCTCGAGCCCTACGCCGACCAGGCCGGGCACACCGGCCTCGAGGTGACCTCCATGGAGCGGGTCCGCGAGATCGCCGAGATCGTCCTGGAGGAAGGCTGGCAGGTGGCCGTCCACGCGATCGGCGACCGCGCGAACCGCGAGACGCTGGACCTCTACGCCGCGCTCTGGGACAGCGCCGGGGTGGACGGCGACACGCTCCGGTGGCGGATCGAGCACGCCCAGCACCTCCACCCCGACGACGTGCCCCGCTTCGGCGAGATGGGCGTGATCGCCTCGATGCAGGCGATCCACGCCTGCTCGGACGCACCCTACAACCTCGCGCGTCTGGGCGAGGAGCGGGTCCGCGAGGGTGCGTACGTGTGGCGCGACCTCATGGAGACCGGCGCGCTGGTCACCAACGGGACCGACGTGCCCGTCGAGGAGATCTCGCCCATGGCGTCGATCCACTGCTCGGTCACCCGGCACGTCCAGGGAGCGCCGGCCGACTCGACTTTCTTCCCCGCGCAGGCGATGACGCCCGAGGAGGCGCTCCGCACCTACACGCTGAACGGCGCCCGCGCCGCCTTCCAGGAGGAGTCGATCGGCTCGCTGGCGCCCGGGAAGCTCGCCGACGTCGTGGTGCTGTCGCGCGACGTCACGGCGGTGCCCGTCGACTCGATCCCCGGGACCGAGGTGGTCTACACGATCGTCGGGGGGGACGTGCTCTACGGGGCCGAGGAGGGGTTCGAGGGCCTGCCGTCGGCCGACGCGCCGCCGCCGGAGCGCTAGCGGTGTCCGGTCCGCGGGGGATCGCGGGGAGGCTGGACGCGATCGACCGGCGCATTGCGGGCTTCATGCGCCGGTGGGGCGTGCCGGCCCTCCGGCTGTCGCTCGCCACCATCTTCGTCTGGTTCGGGATCCTCAAGCCGCTGGGGCTCTCGCCCGCCGCGCCGCTGGTCGAGCGGACCGTAGCGTGGATGCCCGTCTTCTCGACCGGCGAGTGGGTCACCGCGATCGGCTGGTGGGAGGTGGCGATCGGCGTGACCTTCCTCTTCCGGGCCACGCTCCGGATCGCCATCGCCCTGCTCGCGATGCAGATGGTGGGCACGCTGCTGCCGCTCGTGCTCCTGTCCGAAGTCACCTTCCAGCCCGGGGGCGTGCCGTGGGCGCCGACCATGGAGGGGCAGTACATCATCAAGAACCTGCTCATCATCTCCTCGGCCTCGGTGTCCGGGTCGTCCTCGCACACCCAGTCCGGCGGG
>CAZEUW010000221.1:0-3679 GCA_964515425.1 uncultured Gemmatimonadota bacterium
TGGCCGGAGGGGCCTTCTCGCGCTTCGACCTCGAGGGCAACGGCAACGAGTTCGTCGAGGTCCATTTCCGGGTCGGCTTCCGCCTCCGTGCCGACTTCGGGCGGGTGGAGGCGCGCGCCGAGCTCTACCACGTGAGCTCGCACCTGGGCGACGAGTTCCTCGTCCGTACCGGACGGGATCCGATCTCGACCAGCCGCGAAGGGCTCGAGCTGCTGCTGTCGGGGAGCCCCCGCCCCGACCTGCGTCTGTACGGAGGTCCCGGCCTGCTGCTCCGGAGCACCGAGGGCCTCGACGCCGGCTCGCTCAGGGCCGGCCTGGAGTGGACGCCGACGCGCCCGCGCTGGGGACCGTTCCGCCCCTACGCGTCGCTCGAGCTGTTCGGCTGGGCGGAGAGCGGCTGGGATCCGCTGGCGGCGGTCGAGGCCGGCGTCTCCTTCGCGGACGGGCGGTACCGGCTGGCGCTGACGGCCGGCGCCGGTCCCTCCCGGGCCGAGCAGTTCTTCCGCGAGGACGAGACGCTGGTGGGCCTCTCCTTCAGCGCCGACCTCTGACCCGCCTCGGGCCTCGACCTCCGACGCTCAGCCCCCGACGTTCATCTGCTTTCGCTCCTTCGACAGGTACCACTGCTGCGGGAGCGAGGAGAGGTTGCTCGTCGCGTAGTAGAGGTTGAGGCCCGCCGGGAAGCGCAGGAAGAGGAAAGTGAAGACCACGGGCATCGCGTAGCCCATCACCTTCATCTGGGTGTTCCGCTCCATCCCCCGCTGCCCGATCCACTGCAACGCGAACATCGACAGGCCCATGACCAGCGGCGTGACGTAGAGGGGGTCGTGCAGAGAGAGGTCGGGCATCCACAGGAAGGGGACGCCCCGGAACTCGATCGTGTTCTGGAAGACGAAGAACAGGGTGATCAGCACCGGGAAGGGGAGCAGCATCGGGAGACAGCCGGCCACCGGGTTGATGTCGTTCTCCTTGTACAGCCGGACCATCTCCTGCTGCAGCTTCTGGGGGTCGTCCTCGTACTTGTTCTGCAGCTCCTTGATCTTCGGCTGCACCTCCATCTGGGCCATCTGGGCCCGCATCGATTTCTGGTACAGCGGGAAGAGGACCACCCTCATCGCGACGCCGAAGAGGATGAGCACCCAGCCGTAGGCCAGCCCCAGGGTGGTGTGGAGCCAGGTCAGGACGGTCATGATCAGGCTCACCAGCGGCCGGATCAGGAAGCGCAGCCACTCCCACCCCACCGGGTTCACGTTCTGGAGGTGCTGGCCCACCGCCTCGAGCCGGTCGTACTCCTGGGGCCCGAAGTAGGCCTGGAACCGGAAGCCCGGGTCCCCGGCCGGGACCGGGAGCGAGGTCTCGAGGGCCGCCGCGTGCTCCTCCTCCATGCCCCGGGCGACCAGGCCTCCGAAGCCGCTGGAGCCCTCCGGCGCGACGTAGGCGATCAGGAAGTACTTGCTCCGCACCGCCACCCACCGGAACGGCCCCCCCTCGGCGGTGACCGTCTCGTCCGCCCCGATATCGCCCAGCTTGCGCGACTCGACCTCACCTCCGCCCTGGTTGACGGCGTAGGCGATCTGGTCGAGGTCCTCCTCGGCGTTCACCTCGTTGGTCCGCAGGCCGCTGCCGAGCGACGTCAGCACCGTGTAGCCGCGGTCGCCGATCCCCTCGAAGCTGCCCTCGACGTCGACCACGTAGCTCCCCGGGTGGAAGCGGTAGGTGACGCGGAAGACGAGGCTCGGGTCGGCCGGCAGCGGATACCGGAACGTGACGGCCCCGGCGGAGTCGCCCTCCGCCAGCTCCACCGACCGGGTCCCGGCCTCGAACGGACGGCCCGTCAGGTCGAGCGTGTCCCGCCCGTCGGTCACCCGCCAGCCGAGGGCCCGGTCCCCCCTCCGCAGCAGGCGGACGGCACGCTCCTCCTCGCCCTCGGCGTAGGACTCGTAGTTCGTGAGCTCGACGTCCGCGACCCTCGCGCCGCGCGTGGAGAGGACCAGCCGGTAGAGCGGGGTCCGGACCACGACGCTGTCGCCCGACAGGGTGTCGCCGCTCGCCCCGAAGAGCCCGGTCGCGGCCACGCCCCCCGCCTCGCCGGTGTCGGCGGTGATGGGGGAGGTGTCGCGTCCGAAGTCCTGGACGCGCGCCGCCCCGCCGGTGTCGGGCCGCGCCCTCGCGGCGGTGTCCGTCGCGGCCGCCGGCGTGTCCGTCGTCACGCTGGCCGCGGTGTCCGGGCCTCCCGACGACACCTCCTCGGGGGGAACGGGCGGAAACAGGATCTGGGTGATCACGATGACGGCGATCATGAGGACGATCGCCAGTACGACTCGCCTCTCCATCTATCTACTCGTCCGTCCCGATCGCTTCCCCGTAGCCGTCGATTCCGTCGCGTCCGCGCATCGTGCCCGCTCCGCTCCGGCGGGACCCGCAGCGGCCCCGTCCGCGCCCGGGACCGGGTCCCAACCCTCTCCGCCGAACGGCTGGCAGCGCAGCAGCCTCCGAGCCGCCAGCCCTCCGCCCCGCAGTGCGCCGTGGCGCCGGACCGCGGCCTCCGCGTACTCCGAGCAGGTCGGGACGTAGCGACAGCTGGCGGGGAGCAGCGGCGAGACCGCGGCCCGGTAGAAGCGGATCAGCCCGATGAGGATGCTTCGTCCCACGACACCGCCTCGAGGCCGCTGCACAGAGAGTCCCTGAGTTCGTCGAACGACGCCACGTATGCGTCCGGTCCGGCCCGCACGACCACGTCGATCTCCACGCCGCGGCTCACCGCTTCCGGCAGCCAGTCGCGCCGGGCGATCTCACGCAGCCGTCGACGCACGCGGTTGCGCTCCACGATCGTCCTTCCGTGGCGGGGAACGACGACGGCCAGCCGGGGCCGGCCGGCCGGTGACGGTCGGGCGAAGACCTCCACCGCGCCGCTCGCGTGGCGGCGCCCCTCCCTGAAGGCGGCCCGGATCTCCTTCGTGCCTCGGATCCGGGCCGCGGCGGGCAGGCGCTGCCCGCGCGCCTCCGGATCCGCCAACGCCGGCCTATCGCTGCCGCTGCCGCGGCTGCTCTCGGCTCACGGACAGCTTCTTCCGTCCCTTCCGGCGCCTGCGGGCCAGGATCTTCCGACCGGCGCGCGTCTTCATGCGGGCTCGGAAACCGTGGTCCCGGAGCCTCTTCCGGTTGCTCTTGCTCGTGTCGACGGGGCCGCTCATGGTCTACCGTTCCGATTCGCAGGAGTTCGGCCGCCGGACGTGCCGGCCGCGTACGGGGAGCCCGCAAGTATAGTGAGAGGGCACCGCGGGCGTCAATTTCGGGGTCGTCGGCGGGGTCCGGAGCCCGTTGTGGAAAACGGAGGCGCGGCTCGTTGACATCGAAAGCGCGCGCCCGCTACGTTGCTCGGCCCTTCGCCCACCCCGGCGCTACCGCGACCGCAGCGAGCTGGATGGAGCTGACCGCCGAGGAAGTCTGGTCCCGCATTACCGACGCCGCCCGCGAGGTGCTCCCGGAACAGACGTTCCGGACCTGGCTCTCGTCGACCGAGGCCGTCGCCCTCTCCGACGACACTCTCGTCGTCGGCGCCCCGACGAAGTTCGCCGTGGAGTGGATCGAGGACAAGTACGGCGAGCTGGTCCGCGAGCTCGCGGAGCGGCAGATCGGCCGGCCGCTCGAGCTGAGCCTCGAGCACCGCGGCGAGCCG
>CAZEUW010000222.1:0-3627 GCA_964515425.1 uncultured Gemmatimonadota bacterium
GAGGATGTTGGTCGAGAACCAGCCACGCACCCCGAGCATGCGCGCCTTGAGCCCCGGCGCGATCATCGTCTTCATCAGGGTCTGGCCGGTCTTGAAGTCCTTGCCCGCGATCGGGACGCCCGCATCGCGTGCGAGCTCCGTCAGCGCGGGCGTGTCGACGGTGAGGTTCGGCGCCCCGTTCGCGAAGGGCACGCCCTCCTTCAGCGCCGCGTAGGCGTAGATCATCGACGGCGACACGGCGTCCGAGTTGTCGCGGAGCGCTTCCTCGAACGCCTCGAGCGAGAGGTGCGCCTCGTCCGGCGTCATGTGGATCTCCGTGGAGGCGCACCAGATCATCACCAGCCGGTCGCACCCGTGCTCCTCGCGGAACGATCGAATGTCGTCCCGGAGCTGGTCGGCGAGCGCCATTTTGTCGGCGCCCCGCTTGACGTTCTCCCCCTCGAGCTTCTTGACGTAGCGTGAGTCGAAGACGGCGGGCATCGGCTCGATGCCGGAGAGGAAGTCCCCGAGCTCCTCCAGGTCGTCGCGGTCGAGGACCCCGGCCACTCGTGCCGATTCGAGGCCGTCGTCGGGGATGGGGTCCCAGGCGCCGAACACGAGGTCGTCGAGCCCCCTGAGGGGCACGAAGTCCTTGATCAGCGGCGTCCGGTCCTCCGTGCGCTTCCCGAGCCGGATCGTGTTCATCTGCGTCAGTGAGCCGATCGGCTTGCGGAAGCCCCTGCGGACCGCCTCCACGCCGGCCACGAAGGTCGTCGAGACGGCGCCGAGTCCCACCAGGAGCACGCCGAGCCGGCCGTCGGCCGCCTCGATCTCCAGCTCGCCCTGATGCTCCGTCGCCCGGTGGTCGTCGTGCGTGTCGCTCATCCCCGTCCTCTTCTCCTGGTGTCCGTGCGCGTGGTCTCCGTTCGCGTCGCGTCCCGGCGGGAACCGTGGTCCGTGGCCTCCGCCGTCCCTCAGCCCTCGGGATCCAGCCCGCCCTCCTCGGGTTCCGGCTCGCCATCGGGGCGCGTGTAGCGCCACACCCAGAAGACGCGCTGGAGCGAGGTGAAGTTCGTGAGGACGGCGAGGACGATGATGACTCCCTTCAGCACCAGGCCCTGGCTCATCTCGCCGAACGCCAGCGCCGCGAGCCCGATGAGGATCACCCGCTCGGCCCGCTGCATCAAGCCCACCGTGCACGGGATGCCCAGCGCTTCGGCTCGGGCTCGGGTGTAGCTGATCATGATCGAGCCCGCCATGGCCAGCATGACGGCGTAGATCATCCCGACGTCCCCGAGCTCCAGACGGTAGTCGTTGTACAGGGAGAGGAGCCCGAGATAGACGATGATCTCGGAGAGGCGATCCAGCGTCGAATCGTAGAAGGCGCCGAAGGAGGATGCCAGCCCCGTCCGCCGGGCCACGGTCCCGTCCAGGAGGTCGAACAGCCCGCCGAGCAGGATCAGGAACCCGGCGGTCCGGACGTGGTGCTGGTGGAAGAAGAAGCCGGAGGTCGACGTGACGAGGAAGCCGGCCGTGCTCAGGGCGTTGGGATGGACCCGGGCCTCTACGAGGGCCGAGACCACGGGCTCCGTGAGCTTGCGGAGCCCGCGCTCCGCGGCCTCACGGATCGCCTTCATGAAGGCATGACGATCCGGCTCTCGCTTCCCTTCTCCATCCCCGCGCTGATGGCCTTCTGCACCTTCTTCATCAGCTTGTCGAAGTTCGACTGGGCCGCGACGAGCGACTGGTACCGGGGGCTGCCCTGGATCTTGCCGCGAAGCTCCTCGAGCTCGTCGGCGACCTCATCGGGCGGGTCTTCGCCGCGCTCGAGGTGGCTGACCGCCCGCTCCTGGAGCTCCTTCGCGCGGTTGAGCATCTCCGTCGCGTCGCGGTCGTCCGCGATGTCCTCGTTCGCCGCCCGCAGGTACTCGTACTCGGCCGTCTGGCCGAGCATGCGCCCCAGCTCCTTGGCCTTGTCCATGATCCGGCTGCGCTGGTCGGGATCCTTCTGAGGCATCTCCTGCCCGGCGTCCGTCGCGGGTCCGTTCCGTGGGTCGACCATCGTCTTCGCTTCCCTGCGGTTTTCACGTCTCGGGGCGATCTGGCGAGTATAGCAGGGATGCAGGATTCGGGCGAACGGCCGGGCCGACGCCGCTATCGGGAGCGCGTGGCCCGAACGAACCGGTCCCGTCCGGAAAGGTCCCGGGACAGCTCGACCTCCTCCCAGGGGGCGGCGTCCTCGAGGAGTCCGACCACCGAGGCGCCCTGGTCCGCCCCGATCTCCAGGAAGAGAGCGCCGGCCGGCCGCAGGTAGGCGTGCGCACCCGACGCGATCTCGCGGATCACCTCCAGCCCGTCCTCCCCGCCGGAGAGGGCGACGCGGGGCTCGTGCTCTCGGATCTGCGCGGGGAGCTCGTCCAGGTCGGCGTCCCGGACGTACGGGGGGTTGGAGACGATCAGGTCGAATCGCTCCTCGCTGCTCACCGAGCTCCACAGGGGCCGCGACGCGAGGCGGAGCTCGACCTGCTGATCCGTGAGCTCCGCCGCGCCCCGGTTGGCGGCGGCCTGCATGAGCGCCTCCTCCGAGACGTCGAGCGCGACGACCCGCTCGACGAGGCCCTCGTGGACGAGTGACAGGGCGATCGCCCCGGAGCCCGTCCCCACGTCGAGCGCCGTCCCCAGCGGCGGCCCGCCGTCACGGCCGACCCCCTGGACGCCGTCGGCCCCGCGGTCCGCACGGTCCGCGGCCCAGCGCCGGATCCGGTCGACGAGCTGCTCGGTCTCGGGGCGGGGGACGAGCGCCCGTCGGTCGGCCAGCAGCACCAGCTCGCGGAAGGCCACCGTGCCCTCGATGTGCTGCAGGGGCTCGCCGCCCATCCGGCGTCGGGTGACGCGGGCGAGGCGTCCCGCCTCCTCGGCGGTGAGGCGCTCGCCGCCGCTCCGGTGGAGCTCGGCGCGGTCCACCCCGAGCACGTGGCACAGCAACCGTTCCGCTTCGAGGCGCGGCCGCTCCACCGCCGCCTCGTCGTCGGCCCGCTCGAGTTCGCCCGCGACGCCTCGGACCGCCTCGCTCCGGGTCGGGCCCGGTGGGGCGGCGTCCGGACGTCCGCTGGCCTCAGCCGACGGCCTGCTCCAGCTTCTCCTCGGCGCCCGCGATCCGCAGCGCGTCGATCAGCTCGTCCAGGGCGCCGTCGAGGACGGCGTCGAGGTCGTGGGTCGTGTAGCCGATGCGATGATCGGTGACACGGCTCTGCGGGAAGTTGTAGGTGCGGATCTTCGCCGAGCGGTCGCCCGTCCCCACCTGGGCCCGGCGGGCCTGCGCCCGCCGGGCCTCCTGCTCGGCGATCCGCCGATCGAGGAGCCGGCTGCGCAGCACCTTCATCGCGCGCGCCTTGTTCTTGTGCTGGGACTTCTCGTCCTGGCAGGTGACGACGAGCCCGGTCGGCTCGTGGGTGATGCGCACCGCGGAGTCGGTCGTGTTGACCGACTGTCCGCCCGGTCCCGAGGAGCGGAAGACGTCGATCTTCAGGTCGTTGGGATCCACCTCCACGTCCACCTCCTCGGCCTCGGGGAGCACGGCCACCGTCGCAGCCGAGGTGTGGATCCGCCCGCTCGACTCGGTCTCCGGCACCCGCTGGACCCGGTGTA
>CAZEUW010000223.1:0-3623 GCA_964515425.1 uncultured Gemmatimonadota bacterium
GAGCTGCTGGAGCGGGAGGCCGAGCGGCACGACCGGCGCTGGGGACCCGACAGCGCCGCGGCCCGCGATTCGGCTGCCGCGGCCGACACCGCGGACGCCGCGGAGGGCGGTCGGGGCTCCGGCAGCGGCCCCGCCTCCGGCGGCGGGCCGGGATCCGGCGCGGGCGAGCGGCCGTGATCCGACGCGTCGCCGGAGCGGTCGCGCTGATGGCGGCGGTCGGGGCCGGGGCGGCGTCCGCCCAGCAGGCCCGGACGGTCACGCTCGAGGAGGCCGTCGAGATCGCCCTCCACAACAACCCCTCCCTCACGCAGTCGCGGGCCGACGTCGACGTGGCCGAGTACGACAAGCTGAACGCGTGGGGCGAGTTCCTGCCCGACGTGTCGCTCGGCTACGGATACTCGAACGCCAGCACGGCGCGGCTCGACCCGACCCAGCAGTCGCTCACCCGTACCAGCTACACGCTCCAGCTCGGCGCCAGCCTGGAGATCCTCGACGGATTCCGCCGGTTCAGCGGTCTCACCAGCGCACGCCGGAGCCTGGAGGCGGAGCGGGCGGACCACCGCCGCCAGCGCTACCGGACGATGCTGGACGTGAAGCGGGCGTTCTACGACGCGGTGGCGCGGAGCGAGCTGGTCCGCGTCGAGGAGGACCGGGTCGCGCGCCAGGAGGACCAGCTCGAGTTCGTGCGGCAGCAGCTCGACCTCGGGCGCGCCAACCGCTCGGACCTGCTGCGCTCGCGCGTCGACCTCAACAACGCCCGGCTCGCCCTGCTCAACGCCGAGAACGAGGCCCGGGCCGCCACCTTCCGGCTGGCCCAGGTGATGGGAGTGCGCGAGCGGGTGGCGCCGGTCGAGGAGGCCACGCTGGCGGTCGACACGCTCCCCTACGACCGCGACCGCCTCATGACGATGGCGCTCGAGACCGGCCCGCGCGTCGCGAGCGCCCGGGCGGCCTCGGAGGCCGCCGAAGCCCGGGTCGACGCCTCGCGCTCCTCCTACCTCCCCAACCTCACCTTCCAGGGCGGGTGGGCGTGGCAGAACGACGGGTTCCCGCCCGAGAACCGGAGCTGGAGCATCGCCCTCCAGGGCAGCTACCCGCTCTTCAACGGCTTCCAGCGCGAGAGCCGGCTCTGGCAGGCCCGGGCCCGGGCGGAGGCCGCGCGGGCGAACGAGGTCGCCGCCGAGCTGGCCCTCAGGGCCGAGGTGGACGAGGCCTACAGCCAGGTGCAGTCGGCGCGGGCCGCGGTGGAGATCGCCGAGCAGAGCGTGGAGCTGAGCCGCGAGGACCTCAGGGTCAGCCGCGAGCGTTACGAGCTGGGGCTGGCCGACATCCTCGACCTCCAGACCGCCCAGATCACCCTCCGGCAGGCGGAGGTCGACCTCGTGCAGCGGCGCTTCGACCACCGGATCGGCATCGCGACGCTCGAGTCGCTGGTGGGGCGGTCGCTCGCCGGCGGATCCGGGGGCGGGGGGTAAACGAAAGCCGCCCGCCCGCTGTCCTCATGGACAGCGAGCGAGACCTCGAACGTCGGATCCCCGGAGAACACAGCCATGCCGCATCGTCCCACGAGGAGCGTCCTCGTCGTCCTCTCCGTGCTGGGCGCGGCGACGTCCCTGTCGCCGTCCGGCGCCACGGCTCAGGAGCGGGCGGCCGACCCGTACGCCGACGGTGCACGCGAGGTCACCCTCGAGGAGGCCATCACCATCGCCCAGCGCCGGAGCCCCGTGCTCGAGGAGGCGGCCGAGAACGTCGACGTCGCCCGGACGAACCGCACGAGCGCGCTGGGCGCCTTCCTCCCGGACGTCAGCCTGGGCTACGGCTTCTCCGAGTCGAGCACGGCGCGGCTGGATCCCACGCAGCAGGAGCTCACCCGCTCCTCCTTCACCTCGCAGCTCACGGGACAGATCACCCTCTTCGACGGCTTCCGGCGCTTCGACCAGCTCCAGAGCGCCGCGACCACGATCGAGGCGCGGGAGGCCACCTACGAGCAGCGCCGCTTCGAGACGATCCTGAGCGTGAAGACCTCCTTCTACAACGCGGTGGCGGCACAGGACCGGGTCGGCGTCGAGCAGGCACGGGTGGACCGGCAGCTCGACCAGCTCGACTTCGTCCGCCAGCGGATCGCCCAGGGGCAGGCGACCCGCTCCGACAGCCTGAACACGCGGGTAGCGCTGAACAACGCGCGGCTCGCCCTGCTCAACGCCCGGAACGACGCCCGACAGGCGGCGTACGCGCTGGCCGAGGCGATGGGCGTCGAGGAGCGGGTCGAGCCGGTCGAGGAGGCCACCCTCGCGGCCGACACGTTGCGGCTGGAGCGGGCGGAGCTCGTGCGGGTCGCCGAGGCGCGGGCGCCGCAGCTCCGGAGCGCGCGGCTCGCCGCGGAGGCGGCCGAGGCCAGCGCCGACGCCGAGCGGAGCGGCTACCTGCCGTCGCTCAGCCTCTCGGGCGGATGGGACTGGCGGGAGGGGAACTTCCCGCCCGGCAACCGGAGCTGGTCGTACCGCATCACCGGGTCGCTGCCGCTCTTCAACGGTCTCCAGCGCGAGACGAGCATCTCGCGGGCGAGGGACCAGGCGCAGGCCGCGGCGGCCCGGGTGCGCCAGGCGCGGCTCGGGGTCCGGCGCAGCGTCGACGACGCCTACAGCCAGCTGGAGACGGCCCGCGCGGGCCTTCGGCTGGCCGAGGAGAGCGTCGAGCTGGCCCGCGAGGACCTGCGGGTCATCCAGCAGCGCTACCGGCTCGGCGTGGCCACGATCGTCGAGGTGCAGGACCGTCAGATCGCGCTGGCCGAGGCCGAGACCGACGTGATCCGGAGGCAGTTCGACTACCAGGTGGCGCTGGCGCGGCTCGAGAGCCTGCTCGGCACCCGCCTCGAGGAGCTGAGCGCGCGGGCCGCCGGAAACGCCGGGGCCGCCGCGGGTACCGAGACACGAACCGACATGGAGACCGAGCGAAGATGAGACACACGAGAAGCGGTGCGAAGCCGGCCCTGGCGGGGCTCGTCGCCCTGGCCGCGGCCGCGTGCGGCACCGGCGAGGCCAGCGAGTCGGACCTCGAGCTGCAGTCGGCTACGGTCGAGCGCCGGACGATCGAGTCCAGCGTCGAGGCCACCGGCACGGTCGAGCCCATCAAGCTGGTGGAGGTGAAGTCGCAGGCCTCGGGCGAGATCCTCGAGATGCCGGTCGAGCTCGGCGACCAGATCGAGCGGGGCGACCTGGTCCTGCGGATCGACCCGCGCGACGAGGTGAACGAGGTCCAGCAGGCCGAGGCCGACCTCGAGCTCGCCCGCTCGCAGACCCAGGTGGCCGACAGCCGCCTGGAGCGCGCCCGGGCGCTGCGGGACTCGGGCGTGGTGACGGCCGAGGAGCTGGAGACGGCCGTGCTCGAGCACGCCAACGCCCGCTCCGCCCTCATCAAGGCCCAGACCCGGCTGGAGCTGGCCCGCGAGCAGCGGGACGACGCCACCGTGCGGGCGCCGATCGCCGGCACCATCGTCGCCAAGCACGTCGAGGAGGGCCAGATCATCACCTCGACCCGCGACGTGACGGGCGGGACGAGCCTCCTCGACATGGCCGACCTGTCGGAGGTGCAGGTCCGCACCCTGGTCGACGAGTCGGAGATCG
>CAZEUW010000224.1:0-3623 GCA_964515425.1 uncultured Gemmatimonadota bacterium
GTCGGCGGGGAGAGGCGTTGCCTCCCTCGCCCGACTTGCCATCAGGCGCGCGACGAGCCGGACGACCTGCCTGCTACGTCACTATCCGGTGGTGCGGAGCGCTCCCACCGAGCACCACGGCCCGGATCCGGCGGGTTGACCGAACCCTGACGCGCTCCTTGCGCGGAGCCGGCCCGCGCCGAAGCCGTGGGCGGTAAGTTCCTCCCCCTGGATTCCCCGTCCGGGCCCCGACCCGGAAGCGGCCCCGTGACGCCGGCAGGAGCCGAACGCGTGCGAGCCTCCCTCGTCGTCCTCGTCTCGACGCTGCTTCTCGTGCTCGCGGGCCCGGGAGAGCTCCGGCCGCAGTTCGCCGACTCGATCACCGTCACCGAGCTGGCCGCCTTCGACCGAGCCGTCCGGTCGCTGATGTCGGTGCACGGGCTGCCGGGCGCGAGCCTGGCGGTCGCCCGCGACGAACGGCTGGTGTTGGCCCGCGCCTACGGCCACGCCGACACCGTCGGACGCGAGCGCATGCGGCCAAACCACCGCTTCCGGATCGCCAGCGTCTCCAAGCCCGTCACGGCTGCGGCGGTCTTGAAGCTCGTCGAGGACGGCGAGCTGCGGCTCGGGGACAGGGCGTTCGCGTTCCTCGACCAGCTGGAGCCCCCGGCAGGCGCGACGGTCGACCCCCGATTCCGGGAGATCACCATCCGCCAGCTGCTCCGGCATCGGGCCGGCTTCGACCGCACACGGGGGCTCGACCCCACCCTCACGCCCGGACGAGTGGCGGCAGAGCTGGGAGTCGGGTTGCCTGTCGAGGTGGAGCAGGTGATCAGATTCATGCTGGGTCGGCCCCTCGACTTCGACCCGGGGACGAAGACGGTATACTCGAATTTCGGCTACGCGGTGCTCGGGCGGGTCGTCGAGAGGGTGACGGGCCGCGACTACGAGGCCTACGTTCGGGAGGCGATTCTCCGACCGGCGGGCGCCACGGGAATGGAGCTCGGGCAGGCGTTTCCGACCGACCGTCCGGCGGACGAGGTCTCCTACTACCATCCGCCGCCCCCCGGACTGGTGCCGGCGATCCCGCCCGGTGAAGGCCAGGTCCCGCTGCCGGACGGAGGCTTCGACCTGTCGGTGATGGACGCCCACGGCGGATGGATCGCGAGCGCTCCCGACCTGCTTCGGTTCCTGACGGCGATCGACGGATCGCCCCGCCGCCCCGACGTGCTCTCGCCGGCGACCGTCCGGCGGATGACTGCGCCGCCCAACGGCGAGCCCGTCGACACCGCTCACTACGCCATGGGGTGGGACGTCCGGCCGGCGGCGGACGGGCGGCCCGAGGCCTGGTGGCACGCGGGCGATCTCCCGGGTACGACGGCGCTGCTGATGCGGTCGGGGAGGACCGCGTGGGCGCTGCTGTTGAACGGCACGGCCTGGGGCCCGGAGGCGCACGCTGAGATCCGCGGTGCGCTCGAGGCCGCCGCGCGTCGCGTCGAGGCGTGGCCCGTGCACGACCTGTTCGCGCGCGGGGGCTTTACGCCCGGCTCACACCACTTCGACCCGCGCATCGCAGCCCGGCACCGAGGCCAGCGCACGGTCGCGGGTGAGGAGGGAGGCGTCCAGGGCCTCGGCCAGGGCAACATAGACGGCGTCGTAGGCGGTGAGGTTCGATCGGAGCTGCCACACCCGGGGCAAGAGGATCCGGTGCCCGTAGCGCTCCAGGGGGAATCGATCCAGGTCCTCGAGAAGTTCACGTCCCCGCGTCTCCGAAAGCTCGCCCGAGAGCGCGAAGCGACGCGTCACCTGTGCGACTTCCACGTCCAGCAGGTGAGGGGCGTGGAGCGTCTCTTCGGGGGCTAGGAGCCGACCTTCGAGCTCGCGACCGGTCGGCGTCGCCAGGAGGAGCTCGAGGACGACCGAAGCGTCGAGGACGATCAGCGAGCGTCCCGTTCGGCGCGTACGGCTTCGGCGGGCGTCTCGGTGGTCGAGACCGGCGTCCGAGCGGACAGGCGCTCACGCATCTCCTCCGGCGTGGTCCGCTCGACCGCCCGACGGACGATCTCCAGCAGGTAGTCGGAGAGCGACATGCCGGCCCGGGCCGACCGAGCCTTGAGCTCGCGGTGCAGAGGATCGGGCACGTGTCGAATCTGGATCATCTTCGGCATGCATTCAGGATGGTAACATGTGATGCACATGTCAACGTCCGCCGCGACGGCTCGAAGGTATGCTCCCCACCTGTCTCACGGCGCTGTCAATCCCAACATTGCTCGGCGCAGCCCGAGCCAGACGTGATGAGCTGACGTACGTCGTGGGGGAGGAGTGGATGACGGAAGGCGAGCGGACCGAGAACGAGCGGTCGGGAGACGGGGCGAGCCACCTCTCCGACGAGCAGCTCAATCTGGGCGGGCTGAAGCGGGCGCCCGAGCGGTACAGGCCGGGCGCCGGGGGCTCCGCCGCTCGAGAGCTGCGTATGGCCGGCGGCCTCGGGCCCCGCCGCTAGGCCCGGTCCCCCTCCGCCAGCGCCTCCCGCAGCACCTCGCGGGCGAGCTCCGGATCGGCCCGGCCGTCGGTCGCCGCCATCACCCGCCCGACGAAGAAGCCGAGCAGCGCCTCCTTGCCTTCCCGGAAGCGCTCGACCTCCTCCGGGTGGCCGGCGAGAACGTCCTCGACCACGCCGGCCAGGGCGTCGCGGTCGGCGACGGCGCCCAGGCCCTCGCGCTCGACGATCGCGGAGGGGTCGCCCCCCTCGCGGAACAAGACCTCGAGCACCTCGCGGGCGGCGGGCTGGGAGACGGCGCCCTCCTCGACCAGGCCTACCAGCCTGCCCAGCTCCCGGCCTCCGAAGGGCAGGTCGGCGACCGAGACGTCGTCGTCGATCCGGCTCCGCAGCTCGTGGATCACCCAGTTGGCCACCGGCCGGGGGCCGGGGCCGGCCTCCAGGGCGTCCTCGAACAGCTCGACGAGGGCCCGGTCGCCGGTGAGCAGGTCGGCGTCCTCCTCCGGGAGGCCGAGCTCCTCGCGGTAGGCGCGGAAGCGGCGGGCGAGGCCGGGATCCCGCTCGCGGGCGCGGCGGCGCTCGGGGGCGATCCGGCGCTCGTGCTCGGCGCCCGGCCGCTGCTCGGGCGGCACCTCCTCGGGCTCGCCGCGCCCCGCCTCCGCTTCCGCGTCCGCGTCGCCCTCCTCTTCGTGACGCTCTGCCCACGGGTCCCGCAGCGGGACGATCCGGTGGAAGACGAGCGGCGCGCCGTGAGCGTCGGGGTCCCGCACGAAGTAGCCCTGTCGGTAGAACTGGTAGCGGACGTCGTCCGGGTCGTCGGCCATGCCGGGCTCGACGCGGGCGTCGGTCGCGACGCGCAGCGAGTCCGGGTTGAGGTGGTCGCGGACGTCCCCGTCGCCCGCCTCGGGGTCGGGGACGCGGAACAGGCGGTCGTAGAGGCGGACGACGGCCGGCAGGGACGCCCCGGCGGGCACCCAGTGGAGGGTGCCGGCGGGGCTCCGGCCGTCGGGGGCGTCGCCGCCGCGGGTCTCGGGGTCGTAGGTGCAGCGGAGCTCGGTCACCCGACCCGTGTCGGGGTCGCGGACGACCTCGCGGCAGGTGACGAAGTAGGCGTGGCGCAGCCGGACCTCCCGGCCGGGCGCCA
>CAZEUW010000225.1:0-3622 GCA_964515425.1 uncultured Gemmatimonadota bacterium
GACCCCCCACGCACGTGGGGGATACCCCCCGGAACTCCGTGGGGGGAGATCCCGATTCGAGAAGCTCTCCTCTCTCCTATCCTTCTCTTGCGGTTCCGGACCGGGGCCGCGCCGTGCAGTTGGTCCGGCCGGTCCACCACGTCGTGCGGAACGGGACGCATGAGAGGCGAACGGCGGATCACCCGAACGCCGGTCCCGAGCCGCCGGCGGGTCGGCCCGCCGCCGGTCGACCGGTGAGCGGCGTGAGCGGCCCGGTCGTCCTGCTGGTCGAGGACAGCGCGGTCATGCGGACGCTCATCCGCAGCCTGGTGGAGGAGGTCACGTCGGCGATCCACGAGTGCGACAGCGGCGAGAATGCCGTCGACCTCTATCCCGACCTCCGCCCCGACTGGGTCCTGATGGACATCCAGCTGGGCGGCATGGACGGCATCGCCGCCACACGCGCCATCCGGCGGCTGGACACCGGGGCGCGCGTCATCATGGTCACGGAGCACGGCGACGCGGCGCACCGCGAGAAGGCTCGGGCCGCCGGAGCCCGCGCCTTCGTGCTGAAGGAGGATCTCCTGAAGCTGCCGACGCTGCTCGCGGCGTCGATCGAGAAGGGACCCGAAGGAGGGTGACGATGAAGAGGATGAAACAGGACGTGCGACGTGCTCTCTGCCTGGCGATCCTCCTGGCGGCGGCCGGCTGCGGCGGGGACGCCGTCGAGGCTCCCACCGGACCGTCCGCCGCGGCGGACGGCGCGCCGGCGACGTCGCCCGGTCGGGCCACGCCCGGGGCCTCGTTCGACTGGAGCATGCCGGCCCGCTTCGGGGGCGACGGGGACGGGGACGGCCTGATCGACTATCCGCGGACGCAGGAGGAGATCGCCCCGACCTCGTGGGCCGTCGACTTCGACGCCTGCGCCGTGGCGGACGGCGAGCGCTACGCGTGGCACGTGGACGAGCGCCGCGTGGCCTCCGTCTCGAGCTGCCGGTACACGCACGCGTTTCCCGCCGAGGGGACGTACGAGGTCGCGCTCCACGTCGTCCGCGACGGGGAGCCGGGCGTGTGGGCGGAGGAGACCGTGACCGTGCAGGACTGGCTGGTCGTCTCCTTCGGCGACTCCTACGCCTCGGGGGAGGGGGTGCCGGAGGTCCAGCTGGCGAATCCCGCGCTCCGCCTGTCCGTCGAGAGCCTGTTCCGCGACCTGGTGGAGGTGCGGCTGAACCTGGAGGAGGCCCTGGAGGAGAAGGGGCTGGCGGAGGACGCGCTCGCCACCGCGGAGCAGCGGCTGGAGGACTTTCGGGCCGGGTGCGACGACGTCGAAGGCTGGGACGACTTCGCGGACTGCGCGAGGGCCCTGGGGGACCTCGCGTTCGATACGTACGGTGACGCGGAGGACCATTTCGAGCAGGCCGTCGACAACGCGCAGGAGCGCCTCGACGCCGCCGTCGCCCTGGTCGAGTCGCTCCGGAACACGCGCGCGAGCCTGGAAGCGACCATCGAGGCCTCCACCGCCGGCTTTCAGACGCCGCGGTGGCAGGCGGCGTACTCCGTCGAAGACTGGGGCGACGAGGACTGCCACCGCTCCGCCGAGGCCGCCCCGGCGCAGGCGGCTCTCGCCCTGGAGAGGAGCGATCCCCGGACGTCGGTCACCTTCGTCCACCTCGCCTGCACCGGTGCTCGGATCGACAGGTTCCGCGCAATGATGCGGGACCAGGTCCCCTGGGCGGCGGAGCTGGTGGGGACGCGCGAGGTCGACGCCGTGTTCCTGTCCATCGGCGGCAACGACGCGGGGTTCGCCGACCTCGCCGCGGCGTGCGCGGGCCAGCAGCCCTGCTACGTCGACGATCCGGCCGTCGATCCGGCCGACGCCAGCTTCCTCTGTTCCCTGATCGAGCTGATCGGCTTCGGCGACGCGTGCACCGAGCTGTTCGACAATGTTCCCGATCGGAGCGCGAAGCAGATCCTGAGCTCCGGCCTCGATTCGCTCCCGAAGAAGTACAGGGAGCTGGCCACCGAGCTCCTTCCCGGGCTGCCGGGGCTGCTGGAACCCCTCGCCGGCCCGGGAGCCGGAGGTCGGGGCCGGCCGGGCCGGGGGCGCGGATACCCGGGTCGGCCCGGCCCGGGGAGCGATCCGGCGGAGCGGGTGCGGTCGAGCCGCGTCTACATCACCGAGTACGTGGACATGACCAAGGACGACGCGCGCGCCTACTGCGCCTTCGACCGGACCGACCCGCTCGGCACGGTGCCGGGCATCACCGCCGACGAGATGGCGTGGCTGGACCGGACCGCGGCCCGGGGCATCAACCGGGCGGTCGCCGACGCGGCGACGGAGCACGGATGGACCTATGTCGAGCAGATCTACGACGCCTACGCTCCGCACGGGTACTGCGCCCGGACCCACTGGGTGGTGCGGGCCCACGAGACCTTCCTGCAGCAGGGGGACGAGAAGGGGATCGCCCACCCGAACTTCACGGGCCACCCGCGGAACGCCGGGTCGATCTTCGCGGCGCTGGGCGACGACCTGTATCCCGGCGGCCCGGAGGCCCCGCCCCGCGCTCCCGATCCGGCGGCCGGTCCGGGCGTCGGCAACCCGCCCGGGACACCCGGCGGGCCGTCTTCACCGACCGGTTCACCCTGACGAGGAGACAACCGATGCCTGCATCCCGCTTTGCCCGTCCCGAACTCCCCGTGGCCCTCGTCGGGGCCGGCCTGCTGCTCGCGGCCTGCGGCGACTCCTCGACCGGGCCGCCGTCTGAGCCGCCCCCTCCGGAGGCTTCGACGGGCACCATCGAGGCGTCGGCGGCCACGACGGGGGAGGACCCCGACCCCGACGGCTACACGCTCACCCTGGACGGCGGGGAGAGCCTGGACGTGGAGCCGGACGGCACGGTGACGTTCGCGGACGTCGAGGTGGGGGACCACCAGATCGAGCTGTCGGCGGCGACCGACAACTGCCCGGTGGACGGGCAGAACCCCCGGACGGTGACCGTCGCCGGGGGGGAGACGGCGGCCGTGACCTTCGACCTCGCCTGCACCCGGGCCGACCTCATCGCCTTGGCGAGTGACCGCAGCGGCGACGACAGGATCTGGGTGATGCGGACGGACGGCTCCCACCCGGTGCGGCTCACGGACGGCCCGGGGCTCGATGCCTACGCCGACTGGTCCCCGGACGGGGACCGGATCGTCTTCCTCCGGCAGAACGGCGCCGCGGACGACGAGATCTGGGTGATGAACTCGGACGGCTCCGACCCGGCGGAGCTGGTCGCGGCCCCGTTCCTCCGCGATCCCAGCTGGTCGCCGGACGGCACCCGGATCGCGTTCCGGAGGGGACAGAGCCTGTCCGACCACGACATCTGGGCGATGGAATCCGACGGGTCGAACGCGGTCGACCTGACTCAGCAGCCGGCCAACTATGTCTCACCCCCCCAGTGGTCTTCGGACGCATCGCAGATCCTGTTCGAGCGCGACCTGAACGTCTGGACGATGAACTCGGACGGCTCGAATCCCACCAACCTGAGCGCCGGCGCGGCGGATGCCCGCGACCACGAACCTCGCTGGTCGCCGGACGGAACCCGGATCGCCTTCTACCGTCTGGACGCGCTGTGGGTCATGGACGCGGACGGCTCGAACCGGA
>CAZEUW010000226.1:0-3615 GCA_964515425.1 uncultured Gemmatimonadota bacterium
GTGGTGGCGGACCGGGTGGCCGGCGAGATCGTCCGCGAGGAGTTAGAGGCGATGGTTCTGGTCACGACGTTGGAAGGTGGGCTGGTGGTGGAGAAGTTGGTCACCTAGGGCGTCGTTGGAGAGTGACGGTTGTAGGTCGTGGTGTTCGAGTAGTCTGGTGTTGGCGTGCTGGTCGGCCCGGCCCTCCTCGCAGTAGAGCCGGAGCCGCGCATCGATCGACAGACGTCGCTCGTCGCAATACGCCGTGATCGGGGTGCCCTGAACGTACTCCATCACCAGGTAGGGCAGCCCGTCGTCGGTCGTACCGCCGTCGAGGAGGCTCGCGATGTTGGCGTGTCGCAGCGAGGAGAGGATCTGGCGCTCCGCCAGGAATCGACGAATCACGTCCTCGCTGTCCAGCCCCCGGCGGATCAGCTTGAGGGCCACCTCCTGCTCCCAGAGGCCGTCGGCGCGCTCGGCGAGGTAGACGGTGGCCATGCCGCCGCGTCCGAGGCGGCGGACGAGGCGGTAGGGACCGATCCGCTCGCCGCTCCGGTCGTCCGCCGTCGTCCGCTCGTGCGGGTCCGGGTGCGCGAACACCTCCCCCCACGGGGGCGCGCACGCCTGCTCGACAGGGGTCTCGAGGAAGGGGGCCGAGTCCTCGGCCGCCCGGAGGAGCGCCTCGACCGCGTGACGGAGCTCCTCGTCCCTGGCGTCGAGCTCTTCGAGGAAGGCGCGCTGCCGATCCCGCGGGAGGTCGAGCGCCCGCTGGAAGAGGTCGTCGATCTCCTTCCAACGGTCGTCGCGCATCGAGCTCCTCCCGTGTCGGTCGGTCGCGACCACGTCGTGATCGTTCCCGACCGCGGGATCCCGAGCGCCCGGCTCGTTACTCAGGCTCCCCTTCCGACGTCTCGTCCTTCCCTTCGGCCGTACGATCCGGCGAAACCTCGCTCAGCGAGCGGTAGAGGTGCGCCCGCGCCCGGGTCCAGTCGCGCTCGGCGGTCCGCTGGGAGACGCCGACCGCGGCCGCCGTCTCTTCCATCGTCATCCCGCCGAAGAACCGGCACTCGACCACCTGCGCCATCCGCTCGTCGTGATCGGCGAGCTCGGTGAGCGCTTCGTCGAGCGCCAGCAGGTCGACCGTGCGCGGCTCCTGGCCGGTCATCGCCTCGCGCAGCGGAACCTGCAGCCGGCCACCGCCCCGCTTGACCGCGTCGCGCCGGCGCGCGTAATCGATGAGGACGTGACGGATCACCCTGCTGGCAACAGCGAAAAAGTGGGCCCGATCCCGCCACGTGGCCGTCGCCTGGTTCACGAGCTGGAGGTAGGCCTCGTGGACGACGGCCGTGGTGTCCAGCGTGTGGCCGGCCCGCTCGCTGCGGAGCCGGCGATGGGCGATCGTCCGCAGATCGGCGTAGACCAGCGGGATGAGGCGGTCGAACGCCTCCTCGTTGCCGTCGGAGCAGGAGGCGAGCAGGCGCGTGAGCTGATCCTCGCTCTCGTCCGGCGCCGGGGACGACGACGAGTCCTGGAGCGGTTCGGAGGGCGGAGGCGTCATTCAGAGGCGAGCCTCGTCCCGCTCCGATCGAATCCGAAGCGGAAACGCGAGAGTCGAGCCGGATCGGCGAGTCGCCGAGGATTGGCGAGACAGAACCGACGGAACAACTCGTACTATCTCACGTTACGCCGTTCCCGGCAACCCGTGCCCTCCAGGACGCTCGAAGGAGAGGGGTGCTTCTCTCGAGGGCGTTTCGCTCAGCTTCGGTCGGCCACGCTCCCGAGGACGAGGTCGCGTAGACGCCGGCGCTCCGGCAGGCAGGCGTCCGACGCCGCGCCGAAGATGAAGGAGGCCTCCCTCAATCCTCTCCTGTCGGGAAACAGGAACTTGGCGTTGACCACGCCCGGAAGGTCGTGGCCGAAGACCTCGATTTCCTCCGCGCCGAGCGTGACCGTCCCGATCTGCTCCATGCTCTGCCGGTACATGTCCAGCGTGACGTTCGGCGAGGAGAGCGGCTCCTCTCCGAACACGTACGGGATCATCCCCGTGCTGCTGCGCCGACCGGTTCGTGCCTGGTACGCGACGCTCCCGACACCCTGGGACGAGTCCAGACGGTCCCACCCGGCCGGAACCTCGAAGTCGAAGGGGAGGTCCCCGTGGGAGGCGAACGGCTCCGTGTCCCCGAAGCGCGCCTCGGCGCACCGGTCCTTCGAGGCCGGGCCGGGGGCTGCGTCGCTCGGGGAAGCATCGCCGGCCGTGGATTGGTCGTCCGACGTCGCGGTCCGGCTCTCCGTCGCGGTCTGGCCCGTCCCGTCGGCCGCGTCGGCCCCTTCCGCGCTCGAGGACTCCGCGCCGCAGGCGGCGAAGAGCGCGAGCACGGCGAGCGTGAACAGCGGTCGTCTACGCATGGGTCTCCTGTCCGGTTCGTGCCGGAACGAATCGTCGCACCCCTCATGACGCTACAGCGCAAGTCGGGCGGACAGCCCGCCACGCGCGCCGTCTCGGATGGCGGGCCGCGCGCGTTCCTTCCGCTATCGAAGACGAGGCTCGGCCGTCGGGTCGGGCGGAATCCGACGAAATGGAGCCGGCAGATGAGGAACAGGGGCACGGTGTGGAGCTCGACGGTCGTCGCGGCGCTGATCGCGTGCGGCGGCGGGGCCGCCGACTCCGACGACGGCGCTGCCGCCGTCGAGGAGCGGGTCTTCGCGGAGGGCGTGGGCGAGGACAGGTGCGAGGTGCTCACCCTGGAGGACGTTGCGGCCGCCACGGGCCTCCCGGCGGAGGAGATCCAGCAGCGGCCGATCAGCGGCTGCCTCTACTCCTGGGACGACGGCACCGTCTGGATGCGATCCGTCCGGATCCACGAGTCGGTCGATCGTGCGAAGAGCTACTACGCCACCTTC
The DNA here is from genome assembly GCA_964515425.1 of uncultured Gemmatimonadota bacterium. GTDB lineage: Bacteria > Gemmatimonadota > Gemmatimonadetes > Palauibacterales > Palauibacteraceae > CAYVFM01. The sequence goes on from CAZEUW010000226.1 coordinate 2,881, forward strand.
ACCGAGGACGTCACGGCCGAGCAGGTCGGAGAGGCCAAGGAGCAGGTGAAGGTCGAACTGTCGGACAGGGAAGCGTCAGGGGAGATGACGGCCACCGAAGGGGCGGCCGGACGCGCGCTCACCGACGAGATGCCCGAGCGGGATTACGTCCACCGGAGTCTGCCCGGCATCGGGAGCGAGGCGAGCAACGACGGACGCGGCACCGTCTACATCCGCTGGGGGAACATGACGATCACCTTCTCCGGCAAGACCGACGGCGAAGACCGGATCGATCCCGAGCTGGCGGCCGACTACGGACGGCGGATCGTGGCGAACCTGGAAGAGATGTAAGTCGCCGCCGGTTACGGGTGGCTCCAATCGGCGACGGATACCCGGGGGCCGCCCAGAGGAATGTCGAGCTGTCGGGCGTTGGAGCCGTCGACATCCATCACCAGGGTGCCGACGGCGATCTCCCGTCCGTTGGGAGACCAGATCGGGGGCCCTACCATGTCTCGGAGCAGCCTCTGATCCGTCCCGTCCGCGTTCATGATGTGGATCTCGTTGCCGTCGCCCCCCTGAACACGATCTGCCTGCCGTTCGGTGACCACTCCGGTGCGCCATCCCATGCGGGATTGTTCGTGAGCCGCCGGACGTCCGAACCGTCCTCGTTCATGACGTAGACCTCGAAGGCGCGCTCGAGGACGCCCACGCTGCGGTCGGCGTCACGGTCGCTGCTGAAAGCGATCTCTCTGCCGT
>CAZEUW010000227.1:0-3584 GCA_964515425.1 uncultured Gemmatimonadota bacterium
GAAGTCGATCGTCGTCTCCGTCGTCTCGTCTCCGCCGGCGCTCGTCCCGGCGGGCCACGGTGGGAGGTGCAAGTTCCGCGCGTGGCCCACGGCCCGGGGCGTGGGCCGGCGTTCGTCCTTCCGGCACAACAACTTATGGGGGGCGTCTGACACCGGGCGTCGTCGGCTCGGCGGCTCTGCGCTCGCGCGCCGCTGTCGCTTCGCCAGAGCCCTCGCGGAATGCAAGGGGGGGAAGACGTGCGCTCGTACGCAGGCGCGCACCGACCCGAGGGGGAGCGGAGACATCGGGCGGACGGGGCGGCGGACCTCAGCTCGCGCCGTCCGGGTGGGGGCGGGCCTTCCGGTCGGGCTCGACGTACCGGACGTGAGGGCTCGCCAGCAGCTCGCCGAGCCGGGCCGGCTCGACCGTGGCGCTCACGGCCGGCACGAGGCTGTAGACGCGGTGGATCTCCAGGAGGACTTCACAGCAAAGCCCCTCGGCGAGCTCCCGGATCCGGGCCGTGTCGGGCGGGGCATCGTCGCCCTCCCCGTCGTCCTTCTCCTCCTGCGTCCGGAAGTGCACGAGCACCCGGCCGTCCGCCTCCCGGACCTCGCGCTGCAGGCGCTCCGGGACGACGGCTTCGGGCGTCGTGTCGCCGACCGCGGCCGTGTCGGCCTCGGCGGTGACGCCGCCCCCCTCCCGCCCCGCGTCGTCGTCCGGCGACCGCGATCCGGAGCAGGTCCCCACCACCAGGGCGAAGAGCGCCGCGCAGAGGGAGAAGGCCCCTGCCGTCCGCACACCGGCGCTCCGGCTCGTCAGCGGCGGTCCCGACACGGGTCCTCAGCCGCCACCGGGGCGGTCTCGCTCGGGCAGGTCCGGGACCCGGGCCCCGTCCCCTCCCTCCGGCATGTCCAGCCGGTCGCCGCCGCCCACGGCCCCGTCGCCCGGGCCGTCCCCGACCGCGGGCGGACCCGGCTCGACGGCGGCTCCGCCCTCGAGGGCGCCGGTCACCGGCGGGAGCCGCGAGGCCACGTCGGCGAAGCCGTTTTCCACCACGTCCAGCTCCTCCATCCGGAGGTCCAGCCCCTCGACGTAGCCGTCCCCCCGGACCTCCATCTCGACCGCGAACAGGGTGGGCGTGGAGAATCCGTCCGCGGCGGCGCCCGCGGCCCGGACTTCGCCGTCACCGGCCTCGAGGTTCACGACCCGCATTCCGTCGCCCTCCACCGCCGGCTGCCCGGCGGGCGCCAGGCTGCCCGCGTCGTAGCCGAGGCTGGCCACGAACCCGGTGGGGGTCGCGTCCGCCCCCTCCCGGACCTCCGCGGCCACCAGCACGGTGTCCCCGGGCGCGGCGTCGGTGTCGTCGACCAGGAGGCCCACGCTCATGTCCGATCCGACCGTCGTCGGCTCCGACGGTTCTCCGGGGGCGGAGGGGCCCTGCGTCGGCGCGTCTTCGCCGCAGGCCACCACGGCGCCGACGAGAGCGAGCGTCGCGAGCCAGTCCGTGGCGCTCCGTGTCGTCATGGCGTCCCTCGTGATCGCAAGTTGGGGGTCTGGGGGCGTCGCGTCACCGGGGCCGCCGGGCCGCGGGGCCGCACGAAACCGGCCGCGGCCCGAGGTCGGGAGCGCGCATCATGGGCAGGCGTCCCCGCTCACGCCGAACCGTCCCACCCGGCTGTCGTCCGGCACCGGGAGGTCGACGAGAGCGCGGAGGATGTGCACGGCGTCGGCGTTGCCGACCTCGCCGTCGCGGTTGACGTCGGCGAGGCCGGGGTCCGCACCGTCCGCCAGCGGCAGCCCGACGACCGCGCGCAGCACCTGGACGGCGTCGCCCGAGCCCAGGGTTCCGTCGGTGTCCACGTCGCCCCAGGCGTTGGAGGCCACGCATAGAAGGCCCTCCTCCACCGTGAGCTCGGGCAGGAGGTCGGCTCCCGAAGCGTCCGTCAGCTCGGTGAATCGGGCGTCCACCGACAGCTCGGCGACGGAAAGGAGGTCGCCGGGAACGGCGAACCTCGCCTCCATCACGGTGGCGGCGTCCCTTTCGAGCCCGGCGGACCGTTCCGCCTCGGCCCGGAGGATGCCCACGCCCGTCTCGCCGGTCTCGGTGGCGAAGGCGCCGCCGAAGTCGCCCTCGGCGACGTCCACGAACTGCAGCTCCTCCTCGTTCCATTCCAGCTCCACGAAGAGCGAGGCCGGGGCCGTGGAGGCGCCGCTCGCGTCCAGCCGTAGCGGCACTGCGACGGTGTCACCCCGGAGGGCCTCGACCTCCGACGTCGCGACGGTGGCGGCGATGCCGCCGGACGGCCCCGACGTCCGTGCCGGCCCGTCGTTCACAGGAAAGAGGTACCCCTCGGTGACCTGGCCCAACCCGGCGAACGCGACATGCCCCTCGGTCAGGCCGAGCGCGCCCGTCGCCCCGTCCGCGTCCGGTGAGAGCGCCACGATTTCGGCCGCGGGGGTCTCCGGGTCGATGCGCCACAGCCGACCGCTGACGTCGCTCATGTAGAGGTCACCGGATCGCCCGACGGTCAGGTTGTCGGGGATCGCGAAGGTGGACGGCCCCGGAGGGTTGAAGTGGATCACCTCAAGGACCGTCCGCGTCGACCCGTCGGACGGATCGAGCTCGACCAGCGCATCGACGGCCTGCGCCGCCACATAGATCGTGCTGTCCTGCGGGTGGAACGCCGTGGCCCACGCCCCCGTGAGCTCCGGCCCCACCGCCTGGGCCGTCGACCCGTCGGGTGCGATCTTCACGACCTGACCCGTGTTCGCGGAGGCGCCGAATATGTTCCCCTGCTGGTCCTCGGTGAACCGGACGATGCCCGGCACCGACCCGAACTCGCTCGTCGCTCCTGACCCGGAGTCCACGCGCAACGGCGTCAGTGTCAGGTCGCCCCGGCCCACGATCCAGTCGCCGTCTCCGGTCTGCTCCTCGAGGCAGAAACTGCCGGTGGGGCTCGCGAACGACATCTTCGGCGGGACGACGGTCCCGTCGGAGGCGACGGCGTGGACCTCGGACGGCGACCCCAACGTCACCCCGACGGCTGTGTCACGCGACGACGCGGCGAAGCCGGTCCAGGCGAGGGGCGGCGAAAGGAACTCGAAGCCGGCGTCGTACACCCGAAACGGGACGAGCTGGTTCTGAAACGGCGCCAACCAGTCCGCGGGGGTGCCGACCTCGAGGATGTCGGTTCGGTCGCCCGGGGCGAACCCCGCGGGATCCGCCGAGAGCGTCACCGTCGCGGCCGCCCGGGGCCCGGAGACCGCCCGGCGGCGCTGGGCGGCGGTGCCGGGCTCCGTCTCCCGACGCCGCTCCAGCTCCTCCCTGACCGCCGCCCGGACCTTTCCGGGCTCGACGGCTTCTCCGCTCCACATCCGTCGGCGGACCTCCTCGTAGGCCTCCGCCCCCACCGTCTCCGACTCCCCCGACTCCGAGGCCGTCCCCGAGCCGGGCGACACCGAGAGCCACGGCTCGGACACCGCGAGCGACCACTCCAGGCTGCCCACGCCGGTGAGGTTGAAGATCTTGAAGGAGAGCTCGCCCACCGGACCGCCTTCCCGCGCGCGGACGAACCGCGAGGACCCCGCCGTCCCGAAGCCCAGG